>JAOAHS010000039.1 GCA_026415135.1 Calditerrivibrio sp.
CCACAAACTCAGCCAAACCCTTCGTAGACAATACCCTCGTTATCGCCGCTGTCAGGGTAGTCTTACCATGGTCAACGTGACCAATCGTTCCAACGTTAACGTGAGGTTTCTTCCTCTCGAACTTCTGTTTGCCCATAAAAATCCTCCTACACTTTTCCTTTATACCTTAGATTTTACTATTTCATCTGCAATATTTTGTGGTACTTCCTCATAATGATCAAAGATCATTGTATACGTCGCCCTACCCTGAGTCAGAGATCTCAGTGTTGTGGCATAACCAAACATCTCCTTCAATGGAACATTACAACGGATTACCTGGGCATTACCTCTTGCTTCCATACCTTCGATTCTACCTCTTCTGGAATTCAAATCGCCCATAACATCACCCATATACTCATCTGGGACCACTACTTCCACCTTCATAATTGGCTCAAGCAAAGTTGGTGATGCCTTCTTGCAAGCCTCTTTAAAACCTATAGAACCAGCAATTTTAAATGCCATCTCAGAAGAGTCCACTTCATGGTAAGAACCATCCAGCAAAGTAACAGCCACATCCACAACAGGATATCCAGCCAGAACACCTGTATCCATAGCTTCAACAATACCTTTTTCCACTGCTGGGATATACTCTTTTGGTATTACACCACCAACTATCTTGTTTATAAACTTAAATCCTGCACCCGGCTCCAGAGGCTCCACCTCTAACACAACATGACCATATTGTCCTCTACCACCAGTTTGTTTTATATATTTAGATTCATAACTTGACTTTTTCTTAATCGTCTCCCTATAAGCCACCTGAGGATTACCCACATTCGCTTCAACCTTAAACTCCCTCATCAACCTATCAACAATAATCTCAAGGTGCAGTTCACCCATACCAGAGATAATCGTCTGTCCCGTCTCCTCATCCACTTTAACTCTAAATGATGGGTCCTCTTGAGCAAGTTTGTTAAGAGCCATGGAGAGCTTATCCTGATCCCCCTTGGTTTTAGGCTCAATTGCCACAGATATAACAGGCTCTGGAAATTCCATCGATTCGAGAATTACAGGGTTATTCTCATCACAAAGGGTGTCCCCAGTGATAGTGTACTTGAGTCCCACAGTGGCACAGATATCACCTGCATATATCTCCTTTATCTCTTCCCTCTTGTTAGCATGCATTTTCAATAAACGGCCAATACGCTCTTTCTTGTCTTTAGTGGAATTTAAAACGTAGCTACCCGCCTCTAACCATCCAGAGTAAACCCTGAAATATGTAAGCTGACCCATATAAGGATCAGTCATTATCTTAAAAGCCAGAGCAGCAAAAGGCTCATCATCGCTTGTTTTCCTCACAACCTCATTACCATTAAAGTCTTTACCCTTCACTGGTGGTATATCCAGAGGAGATGGAAGATAATCCACCACCGCATCCAAAAGCAACTGAACACCTTTATTTTTAAATGCAGTACCACAAATCACAGGAGTAAACTGAATATCTATAGTACCTTTTCTTATGGCAGCCTTCAGCTCTGCCTCAGTTATCTCCTCACCTTCAAAATATTTATTCATTAACTCTTCATCGATCTCACAAACCCTTTCCACAAGCTGAGTTCTGTATTCTTCTGCTAAATCCATAAGCTCAGCAGGTATATCCCTATACTCATACTTAGCCCCAAGCTGATCCCCTTCCCAAACTACAGCCTTCATCTTAACCAGATCTACAACACCCACAAACTTGTCCTCAGACCCTATAGGGATCTGGATTGGGAGAGGCTTTGCACCAAGCCTATCAACCATCATCTTGATGACATTAAAAAAATCGGCGCCTATTCTATCCATTTTATTGACAAAAGCAATCCTGGGCACCCTATACTTATCAGCCTGCCTCCAAACAGTTTCAGACTGAGGCTCAACACCACCAACGGCACAGAAAACAGCACAGGCACCATCCAAAACTTTAAGGGATCTTTCAACTTCTATGGTAAAATCCACATGTCCTGGAGTGTCTATAATGTTTATCCTATACCCATTCCAGAAACATTGGGTCGTAGCAGAAGTAATCGTAATACCTCTTTCCCTCTCCTGCTCCATCCAGTCCATAGTAGCAGTCCCTTCATGGACTTCACCAATTTTATAGTTTACACCAGTATAGTAAAGTATCCTTTCGGTAGTGGTTGTCTTCCCGGCATCAATATGAGCCATTATACCAATGTTTCTCTGTTTTTCTAAAGGATATTGTCTTGGCACATTATCCTCCCATTACCATCTGAAATGGGCAAAAGCTTTATTAGCCTCAGCCATTTTATGCGTATCTTCTCTCTTTTTAACAGCTGCCCCTTTATTCGAATATGCATCCAAGAGTTCTGCTGCCAACCTTTCGGTCATACCCTTTTCCTTTCTATTTCTTGCAGCATTGATAATCCACCTAATCGCAAGAGCCTGCTTTCTATCTGGCCTTACCTCAACAGGAACCTGATAATTTGCACCACCAACCCTTCTAGACTTAACCTCCAATAGTGGCTTTACATTTTCTATAGCCTTCCTAAACACATCAATACCTTCCTCTCCAGTCTTAGCTTTTATAATCTCCATAGCATCATAAAAGATCTTCTCAGCAACAGACTTTTCACCGTCATACATGAGGCTGTTGATAAATTTTGTAACTACAACCTCTCCATAAACTGGATCAGGTAAAACCTCTCTTTTTTTAGCTACTCTTCTCCTGGCCATTTAAACTACCTCTCACTTCTTAGCTTTTTTTACGCCATACTTAGAACGGCTCTTATTCCTGTTCTTCACGCCTGCAGTATCAAGGGTACCCCTTATTATCTTATAACGGATACCTGGCAAGTCCTTTACCCTACCACCTCTTACAAGAACAACAGAGTGCTCCTGCAGATTGTGTCCAATACCGGGAATATATGCTGTTACTTCTATCCCGTTCACCAATCTTACCCTTGCCACCTTTCTCAACGCAGAGTTCGGCTTCTTTGGTGTAGTAGTATACACCCTTACACACACCCCTCTCTTTTGGGGGTTGTTCTTCAGAGCAGGTGATTTTGTTTTATTCAAAACAGCCTCTCTGCCACGTCTAACTAACTGATTCAATGTTGGCACTTAGCACCTCCAATTTTATCTACACAACATTTATATATTTAAACACACTTATACCTTTTAAAGAGCTTATCAATATAGAGAAACATTTTTAAAGTGTCAAGTTTTTTTTATGCTTTCTTCTTCCATTAGTTTTACCCTTTATGCTCTGAGACTTTCTGCTAAAAAATATAATCTTTCTACTGATACTAAGCCTAATGTGAACTGACTCCGAGAGTTACTACCCCTTATAAAATATCGTCAACAAGTTCCACTGTATATTTACAAAACTGAAAGCTAACGAAAGCATCAAATAACTTTTTGGTTCATCTACCTGTATTATCCTTCCCAAATACAAACAAACACAAAATCTTTATTTCTATTGATATTGTATTTTTATTTTTTCTTTGCTAATATGAAAATATGATTATCGACAGACATATCGGACTCTACACTGATCTATATGAACTTACTATGGCACAGGGTTTTTATCTAAGCGGTTTACATAATAAACTGGCCGTTTTTGACTATTTTTTTAGAAAATCCCCTTTTAGAGGCAGTTATGCTATCTTTGCCGGGCTTGAGGATCTGTTAGACTTAGTTGAAAACTTTAAATTTGATAGTGATGACATAGAATATTTACGAAAATTGAATTTCCACGAAGACTTTTTAAAATATCTCAAAGCCTTCAGATTTACAGGAGATATCTACTCAGTAAATGAGGGTGAGGTTGTATTCCCCTTTGAACCTATTCTAAGGGTACATGCCCCAATTATCGAAGCACAAGTTTTGGAAACCATAATACTAAATATACTAAATTTTGAAACCCTTATAGCGACCAAAGCATCAAGACTTAAATATGCTGCAAAGGACAAGCTAATTATAGATTTTGGACTCAGAAGGGCTCAAGGCTTCGGTGGTATCCATGGAAGTAGAGCTGCAATCATAGGCGGTGCAGCGACCACATCAAATGTCTACAGCTCCATGCTATTTGGTCTTAAGCCATCCGGAACAATGGCACATTCCTGGATCCAAAGCTTTGAATCGGAGTTTGATGCTTTTAAAACCTTCGCTGATATATATGGTAGCAAAACCGTATTACTCCTTGACACCTATGACACCCTTAAAAGTGGTATAAAGAATGCGATCAAAATAGCCAAATACCTTGAATCCAAATCTGAAAAACTATTCGGTGTACGCCTTGATAGTGGTGATTTACTCCATTTATCCATTGAATGTAGAAAACTTTTAGATGAAAATGGATTAAATTATGTAAAAATAATCGCCTCTAACATGTTGGATGAATTTATCATCGATGATTTAGTCAGCAAAGGAGCACCTATAGATATTTATGGTGTAGGCACAAACCTGATAGTTGGTAAGAATGATGCTGCTTTAGACGGTGTGTATAAGCTCATCTCCTTAGATGGTGAGCCAAAGATGAAAATTTCCAATGACCCAGAAAAAGTCTTACTTCCTGGGATAAAAAACATCGTAAGATATTATAAAGACGGAAAATTTAAAAAAGACATAATTGCTTTAGATGATAAAGCTAAATCTTCACAAGAAGAACATGAGGTTTTATTAAAACCTGTTTTAGTATCAGGTAAAAAAATATACCCTAAAAAGCCCATATACACTATCGCAGACTATACCACAAAGAGATTATCCCTTCTTTCAGATAAAGTAAAAGATCTATATAAACCTGTAAAATACAATGTTTCTGTTTGTACTTCCGTCTTAAGATTAAGAAAAGATATCATAAATTCGCTATCAGGAGGTTACAATGAAAGCCCTATTGATAATTGACGTCCAAAACGACTTCTGTCCAGGGGGTGCTCTTGCTGTACCTGATGGGGATAAGATAGTTCCAGTAATAAATAAAATTATGGATAGGGTTGATATCGTTGTATCCACACAGGATTGGCATCCCTCTGAAGGGGAGCATTTTAAAAAATGGCCTCTACATTGTTTGCAAAACACTAAAGGAGCAGAGCTTCATCCAGATCTCATGGCAGAAAAAATTCATTTCAGGGCATTTAAGGGAACAGATGGTTCAGACACAGGTTATTCTGCTTTTGAAGCAACCAATGTAGATCTTGCCGAATTTCTAAAATCAAAAGGGGTAAGCCAAATTTTTATCACTGGTCTGGCTACAGAATACTGTGTCAAAGCATCCGCCTTAGATGCCATCAAGGCAGGTTTTAATACCTATTTAATAAAAGATGCTGTAATGGGGCTGGATCCAGAGAAATCCAAAGAAACACTTATGCTGCTTTCCAAGAAAGGGGTAAAAATAATAAGCTCTTCAGAAATAATTTAGCACCTTAGATAATCCTTTAAAATCTTACAACCAGCCTCATAACCTATTTTGATTATTTCATCCCCTTTTTTAAAATCTGTTAGCTTAAAGTCATCCAGATCTGGCATTACCTCAACCACTTCCCCCCTAACCTCTTTTAATTTGTTGTTATAAGCATTCTGTTGGAGAATAGCTATTGTTTGGATAACAGTCTCAAGGATATTTGGATATTTAACATTTTTATCAAGCAATAGCTCTTTGAACTGTTCAGTAATAATACTATAAAACTTCTCTATTAGCGAATCGTTACCATTTTCTACGCTTGGATCATTTTTTATATAATACTTTTTGACAAGTTGCTCCTTTATCACAAAAGGCCCCACATTTACTGCAAACTTTACATCACACTCATCAGGCAAGAGATCCACAGGTACTGGATTTTTTATACCTCCATCCACCAAAAACATCTTTTCATAATAAACTGGAACAAATACTACAGGAAACGAAATACTTGCCCTAATAGCTTTAATCAAATCCCCCTGGTCAAATACCACCTCAATACCAGTTAGCAGATCAGTGGAAACACATTTAAAGGGTATATCAAGCTCTTCAAACCTCCTCTTTTTTAAAACCATACTCAACAACCTTTCAATCTTTTCACCAGCAATTAAACCAGCAGAAGAGATTTTGATATCAACAAATCTTTTGAAGATATGGTAGTCAAGATTATTGGCAAACTCCTCCATCCTAACAACAGGAAACCCTGCAGCATAAAGTCCACCAATTAAAGCTCCCATACTACTACCAGTGATGGCATAAGGGCGGATACCTTTTTCATCAAAAGCTTTTAGCAACCCAATATGGGCTAATCCCCTGGCTGCACCACTACCCAATGCAAGTCCTATCTTCATGTAACCCCCAACAAGTATTAGATTAGATATACCCTTTTACGTAAAAAATCAAACAAAAAGGCGGAGCTATGCTCCGCCCATGCATACAATAAGAACAATATCTATATCACACCAAGATCCAACATCGCATCGGCAACTTTCTTAAACCCTGCAATATTCGCTCCAACAACATAGTTCTGGGGATAACCAAACTCATCGGAAGTCTGTTTACATGTCTGGAAGATGTTCTGCATAATTTTTCTAAGTCTCTGTTCGGTATATTCAAAATCCCAAGAACATCTGCTGGCATTTTGCTCCATCTCAAGACCAGAGGTTGCAACCCCACCTGCATTGGCAGCCTTACCAGGTCCAAATAGAACACCAGCCTTTAAGAAAACATCCACAGCCTCAGGAGTACATGGCATATTTGCACCCTCACCTACCGCTATGAGACCATTTTTTACAAGCATCTCTGCGTCCTGCTTGTTTAACTCATTTTCTGTAGCCGAAGGCATAGCAATCTGACATGGGATCTCCCAAATATTACCATTCTCCTTATATATTGCGTCCTTGTGATAAAGGGTATAATCTTTTATCCTTCTTCTTTCCACTTCTTTAAGTTGCTTTAACAACTCAAGATCAATCCCTTTTGGATCCATCACATAACCATTGGAATCAGATACTGCAACCACTTTACCACCCAACTGATGTATCTTTTCTACAGTATAAATGGCAACATTACCAGAACCAGAAACCACACATGTCTTACCTTCAAAGGTCTCATTTTTTACCTTGAGCATCTCCTCAACAAAGAAAGTGGCACCATAACCTGTTGCCTCAGTCCTTACCAACGAACCACCGTACCTTAAGCCCTTACCTGTAAGAACACCGGCCTCAAACCTATTTGTTATTCTTTTGTATTGACCAAACATATAACCTATCTCTCTTCCACCAACACCGATATCACCAGCAGGAACATCTGTGTGCTCCCCAATATGTCTATAAAGCTCTGTCATAAAGCTCTGACAAAATCTCATGATCTCGTTGTCTGACTTACCCTTCGGATTAAAGTCAGAACCACCTTTCCCACCACCCATTGCAAGGCCAGTAAGGGAGTTCTTAAAAATCTGCTCAAAACCTAAAAATTTTATTATACCTGCATAAACAGACTCATGAAACCTTAAACCACCTTTATAAGGCCCAAGTGCACTGTTAAACTCTATCCTAAAACCTCTATTAACCTGCACCTCACCCTTATCATCCACCCATGGGACCCTAAAAATGATCTGTCTCTCTGGCTCAACTATTCTCTCAAGTATTTTTGTGTCAAGGTAGATGGGGTACCTTTCCAAAAGAGGTATTATTGAATACAGCACCTCATGAACAGCCTGATGAAACTCAGGTTCTGCCGGGTTCTTCCTTACTACCTGCTGGTAAACATGTTCTACTCTTTCCTTTGCCTTACTCATCTTTAACATCTCCTTTTTTAATTATATTTTTTCAACTAAAAAACTTCTTTTGTAATTTTTTTTACATTTTGTATATTTTATTTCAAGCCATGTCAATATTTTTTTAAAGGGATCAAACTTTTTTTGACTAATTTTAACAAGAGAACGATTCTGATTTTTAATAATATAATGAATATCTTGATCAAATCTTACAAAATTCAGCCTATATTTAAATTAAACAACCTTATAAAATTAGGCTATTTATAAAAGACTGGTATGAGCATAAAACTATCATCTTTTATGAACTTGCTCCCATCAAAATCACCAAAAAATTGCACAAACCTAACTCCTGCCTTATTGGCCACCCATTTGATCTCATCCATTGTAATGGGGATAAGATCGATATCTGAGTTGTAACAATCACCTTTTATCGATATTTCACCTATAAATTTTATTTTACCTGGATCGGAGTAACAATATCTTCTTTTGAACCTCACCTCTCCATCATCAGCATTGATCTCAGGTAGTTCATCTATTCTATTTTCTAAGATACGACCATAATTTAGTATTTGGAACAAGAAAACCCCTTGAGGCTTTAAAAGCTCAATACAATCAGTAACAATTTTACAGAAATCACCCCTTGACTTGGCATGCACCAATGTATTGCCTATGGAATAAATAAAATTAAAACTTTCTTTTTTAAACGGTAAACAGTGCATATCCCCCATTATAACGGTATACCCCTTAGCAAACTCACTAAGATACTCTAAACCCACAGCTTCAAACCCATCATGCCTAAACATATTGACGTAGGCGCCAGTAGCTGAACCTATATCCAATATTTTGGACTCTAAATCCACAAATGATTTTAAAAAGTTATACGTCTCATTGGAAATAGGAAACAACTTATCATAGTACTTATAAAGCATTTTGTAAAAATCCATACTTCCCCTTTAAAGCTTTTTAATTATATTCTGAGCTTCTTCCACAATCATCGAAAGATGAGACTCACTTTTAAAGGATTCTGCATATATTTTATAGATATCCTCTGTCCCCGATGGTCTTACTGCAAACCATCCATTTTCAGTGATAACTTTCACACCTCCTAACGAAGCATTGTTACCACTTGCTCTATTTGATATATTTATGATCTTTTCTCCTGCTACTGTATCAGTCTTTAAGACATCCTTAGAGATCTTTTTTATCTTCTCCTTTTCCTCAAAACTGGAAGCGATATCAAGCCTTGTATAATAAGCCTTACCAAATCTTTCCTCAAATCCACTATAATGATCAAAAGGGTCTTTTCCAGTACATGCCAAAATCTCTGCCGCCAACAGACACATAATAATACCATCTTTATCAGTACTCCAAACAGATCCATCAAACCTTAGAAAAGAGCCACCTGCACTCTCTTCACCCCCAAAACCCAAATTGCCATCTAATAGACCATCAACAAACCACTTAAAACCAACAGGCACCTCATAAACATTCCTACCAACCATGTCTGTAACCTTATCTATCATAAAACTACTAACAGCCGTTTTGCCAACCGCCGCATCTTTTTTCCATTTATCCCTTGTTGTAAAAAGGTACCACACAGCCACAGCAAGAAAATGATTCGAATTCATTAATCCACCCTTCCTTGTCACAACACCATGCCTATCAAAATCTGGATCATTGCCAAAAGCTATGTCAAATCTATCCTTTAGATCTATCAAGCTAGCCATCGCATACGGTGAGGAACAATCCATTCTTATTTTCCCATCTTTATCATAGGTCATAAAACTAAAGGTAGGATCAAAGTAATCATTGAACACCTTAATGTCTATCTTATATTTCTCAGCAATATAACCATAGTAGTCCAAACCAGAACCACCTAAGACATCAGCGGCTATCTTTATTTTTGAATTAGATATAGCTGTCATATTCAATACTTGATTCAAATCGTCCACATACTCCTTCATATAGTTGTATCTTTTAACATAACTACTCAAAGAAGGATCAAGAAAATGATACCCCTTAACCCCCTCAAGGTCATTTTCAATCAACCTATTTGCCTCTTTTTCCAACCATGAGGTAATTTCAGTGTCTGCTGGTCCACCACTTGGAGGATTATACTTAAAACCACCGTCATCTGGGGGATTGTGGGAAGGGGTAATGACTATGCCATCAGCTAACACTTTATTATTTCTATTAAATTTTAATATAGCGTAAGATACAGCAGGCGTCGGAGTCCATTCTGTACCTTCTGATATCATAACTGTAACACCATTACCCACAAGTACCTCCAAAGCTGTTATAAAAGCAGGCTCTGAAAGAGCATGGGTATCTTTACCAAGAAAGAGTGGTCCATTAATCCCCTTAATTTTTCTATAGTTACATATAGCCTGAGTAATTGCAGCGATATGATGTTCGTTAAAACTACCATTGGATGAAGTCCCTCTATGCCCAGATGTTCCAAAAGAAACCCTATTACGGGGGGAATTTATATCTGGTTCTACTACATAATACTCAGATACTATTTTAGGTATATTTGGCAGATCCCTTTTTGATACAGGTTTACCAGCTAACGGATGTAGCTTCATCTATTCCTCCTTCTTACTGATGTTGTTTTTTATAAAAAATACCTGCAGTTTGAGACTTTATATTACCATAGAGGTAAACCTTCCTCGAAGTCAAATCATAAATCTTTATGCAATTTCTTATATTTTCTTTAAAATTTAGAACAGACTCGGACTCTTTTTCTTTAAAATTCTTAAAACTATCAAGATTAACCGTAGCTTTCTTTGGATCAGCCGCTATAAAAAATATACCAGATTCAACTATATCCTGAAAGAAATGGGTACCAAAGGAAAGCTCAGGTGAAAAATCTGAACCAAAAAAACCCATTTCCACGAGTCCTCTCATATGGTTTATCTCAGAAAAAGATACCGGTACCCCTAAAGATGGCGTTGTTGTACCTATTCTGCCGGGCAAAACCATTATACAGTTATCCTCCTTAGAAAACTCCCTGTTTACTCCTCCTATTGCCCTTGCCAGTTCGTACCTTTCGCTATTTGAAAGCTTTTTAAACTCATCTTCCGGCACAAAAATAATGTAATCCAACTTTTCAAAAATATTACCGCCCATAAAATTCCCTTTAACTTTTATCAGCGGAATAAAATTACTTATCATATCGTCGGATAACTGCTTATTCCCCACAATAGAATTGGCTTGTAATGGTCTGCACTGAACAAGGTTTATCTTTGGATCTTCAGGGGACAGAAAATTTATAGTAAACTCGATATCCACAGGATGTTCATAGTGCTGCTCTAAAATTTTTAGCATATCTTTCAAATAACTAAGAACATCTGTAGCATTTATAAACCCATCAAAACTGAGATAATATATCTTTTCAAATTTATTTTTTCTGCTTTCCAGCATCCTTTCCGTCGAAAAATCCCTCGATGCAACTAGATCAAGGAGCCAGGGTGGCATGATTTGATAAACTTTGCTAAGGGGTATTGCATGTTTACCTGTTTTGTCTATCTGTAGAGCATCGATAAACTTTTGGGCATATTTTTTTATCTCATTCACATCAGAATTGGTCAACAGATTCGGGTTACTTAGGGAGATTATCCTCGAATGTTCACCTTCATGGGTATTAACAGCCCTTGTTCCCAGCCCTAAAACAAGTCTTATCATCCCATCATGGGGATCGATATCCTCATGCCAAACATAGGTATTGTAGGAAAGACCCACACCAGCAATATCCGGGAAATAAAGATCCCCATGGTAATTGCCAGAAACCCTCTGAATGAGGATACTCATCAGTTCCTCTGATTTATCAAGCCCCCTTTCCTTTCTATATATCAAAGCTTCCCGACTCATGGCACTGGAATATATCCTTTTAACAGAGTTTAAAAAGTCTTTAAACCTTTTATCTGGCGAACCAGAGATCGATGAAAAGAAACTTTCATATTTACCAGCAAAAGCATTCCCAAATCCATCTTCTAACAAACTACTCGATCTTATTACAATTGGGTACTGACCAAAATAGTTTAACATAAGTTTAAACTTATTTTTTATATGCTCAGGAAACTCACCTGTTAAAAAAAGCCTTTCTAGCTTTTCTCCAAACACAAAATACCCTTCAGGTGTCTTCTGTGAAACAAAAAGGTCCCACCAACCATTGTGAATAATATATTCATAATAAACATCCGATCCGATATAAAACGAATCATGGGGTTCAGATATTGCATCCCATTTGTCATAATAGTTTTCCAAAATCTTCCGCGCCAATATCATACCAGCGGCTTTCCCCCCTATAAAACCTGTCCCGATGAGTCTTTCCTTTATCTGGATGAGATCCTCCATCCTCAGATATTTTTTGTAAAGGGCAAGTATCTTTGGATCACGACTAATCATCAAATTACAGATACGCTCAAACAGGGCATCATACTCCTGTTTTGAGGCGTGTATAATCGCCCTTTTGGCCATAATAAACAAGCGATCCCAATAATCTATATGCTTATCCACATCATTGGCTATTACACTACAGATGGAGTTACTAAGGTTTGTCACCTCGTAGCTTGATACAACTGTCTCAAAATCACCCCCTTTAGTGAATCTGTGAGGCAAGAACATAGTAGGTGAATAGCGCTCATAAACCTTCATAGGCTGAACGTAGTAATTCCCCTGATAGTTTAATACCTCTATCATTACCTGTGTAGTCTCCTGAATCGCTTGAGTGGTTTGAAAGGAGTGATAATTTTTATAGATAGAGAAATATGCAACTGTATCGAGTAAGTACAAAAAAGGGCAGGTAATTTTAAAGAAATTTGCAATCATCCAGTCTGTAGCCCAATAGTTTACAAGTTCCGATAAACAATCGAAGATATAAAAAACCTCTTTTCCATTTTTGTCGATCATCTTATAGATACTTGAAGCAAATTTTTCAAAGCTCGTCACGTCTGGATAAAACAGATCCACCTTGGAGATATTTTCCACCACAGAATCGTGATTGGCAAATCTCACATAAACTACTTTCCTATCATTTAAAAGTGCGGAATCAAGAAAAGGTTTTATAAAAAATCTATAATCAGCAATATTTGTGATCTCCCAAACGACATTATCCCCCAACCTGAGATTATCTAAAATTCTATCAAGCCCCAGAATACCCGAGTTAATGGGTTCTTTAAAGTACATCAATCCCCCCTGAAATCTAAGTAAAGATCCTCATTAGATCATCTATATTTCTAAGATTCACACCATTTTCTAATAACGCTTTATCTTTTAATTGGGTCAACTGATCTTCATGGGTTAATCTTTCCTCTTTATAGAGGACACCTAAAGCAAGCCTATCTCTATCCATAATAGTTTTTAATGCCTCATCCCGATCTGAACTATTATAATCTTCTCCAAGCTTATAAACCCTTTGGTCGTAATACTCATAACCATAGAACTTACCAAAAGTTACACAGGGCTGTAATATCTCTATATGGGAAAATCCCTTATGCGTTAGCCCCTTTTTTATCAGTTCTTTTAAATGATCAATATCACCGGAATAACCTCTACCTATGAAAGTCGCACCAACAGAAAAAGATAACAACAAGCCATTCAAAGGTTCATCTATGACACCATGTGGTGTGGATTTGCTTTTAATACCTTTATCTGTTGTTGGAGAAGCTTGACCAGTTGTAAGACCATACACATGATTGTTGTGTACCAGATATGTTATATCTAAATTTTTTCTGATGGCATGTATAAAATGACCCACTCCCATACCATAACCATCACCATCCCCTCCATTAACCAAGACTGTAAGCCTATGATTGGTGAGCTTTACCCCAGTAGCCACAGGCATTGTCCTCCCATGCAAAGTATGAAAGCCGTATGTTCTTAAATAATTTAACATCTTACCAGAGCAACCTATACCTGATATGTTTACAACATCCTTACCATTTATCCCCAATTCAGCTAATGCACCCTTTATGGCATTCCAAATGGCAAAATTACCACATCCTGGACACCAATTGGGTATTTTCCCTGAATTAAAATCTACTGCTTTCATAGGCTCTCTCCCATTAATTTTTCGTATAGTTCTTCCACAAAGAAGGGTCTTCCATCGTATTTTAATATAGCATCATCTACTATGATACCTGTATTCTCCGCAATGATCCCTCTAAGTTGAGCCGTTTTATTATTTTCCACCACAACTAAATTCCTACCTTCCAACATAGCCCTCACATTATCCCAATCCAGCGGATGTATAGCCCTAAAGTGAATAAAATTGACTTTTTTGGTATATTTTATTATCTCCATCATTTGCATTTTAATGGATCCCCAGCATAAAACAGTTTTTTCAGCCCTTTCGTCACCATACAACATCGGATGGGGTATCTCATTTTTTAATGGTTCAAGCTTTTTGAACCTTCTATTTTGCTGAATTACCCTATTCTTAGCATCATCAGTCACAAATCCAAACTCATCATGTTCATTGCCGGGGGCTTTATAAAGGCCTGCTGCAGTTCCTGGAAAGCTTCTCAACCCTACTCCATCTTTTACCTCTTTATATCTTGGTAAAAACTCCATTGGATGTTCAGGATCACCTTCAAAGATCAACCCCCTATCAATAACAAGATGATTAAGATCAAAGATTTTGTGGGTAAAATGGGACTCAGATAGAAACTTATCACTCATAACGATAACAGGGATCTGGTATCTCTCCGCTATGTTGAAAGCTTCAAAGGTAAAGTCAAACAGCTCTCCAACATCACCCGGTGTAAAAACAACTCTTACAAACTCATCCTGGGATGCATGTAAAACAAACCTCAGATCAGCCTGCTCTGTCCATGTGGGCATACCTGTAGCTGGCCCAGGCCTTTGACTTTCCACAACAACAATCGGGGTTTCAGCAATAGCTGCAAGCCCCAACCCTTCCACCATGAGGCTAAAACCCCCACCAGAGGTGGCCACCATTGCCCTTGCACCGGCAAAGGAAGCACCTATAGCCATATTGATAGCCGATATTTCATCTTCTGTATGTTTGGTTATATAGTTGTATCTTCTTTCTTGCTCTGCTAAAAAATGTAAAATGGACGAGGCAGGTGTCATCGGATAAGTGGCAAAAAAATTCATACCAGCTGCAATTGCCCCAAGACATATCGCCTCGTTACCGGTCAAGACAATACGGTTTTGATCTGCTTTCACACTTTTAAAATCAACCCCCTCTTCCGTAAAATTAAAACCTGCTAAAGCAGCTGACCTGTTTATTTCAAAAAGCTTCTCAGAGGGGTAAACCTCTTTGAAAAGTACCTCAAGAAGGGAAAAATCCAACTTAAGTAGTTTTAAGAGAGCACCCATTGCAATACTATTTTTAGCTATCTCATTAAAGTTGAACTCCTGAAGAATCTTCTTAAAAGGGATATCCACAAAACGGCACTTTAGTTCAGCAATATTTTTTGTATTTTCTTTATCGAGAATAACATACATCTTTTCTGTTATCTGCTCCCTCTGGATAGCCACATCGGTAAGGGCTATCAAAATATCAAAACTGTTATAAGGAGCATTGACATATTGCTCATCTATAACAACCAGGTAGGAATTGTATCCACCACGTATAAGCGATGGATATTCAGGATACCCATGAACGTGATAACCAAGTCTTTTAAAAAGCTTTGATAGAATAAGGCCTGAGGTCATAATACCAAGTCCAGCAGGACCACCCAACTTTATTTTCAACATAAACACCTCTCTCTAAGGCTTAATCTATATTTATGCAACATTATATCTGGTTCATAAGAGGACTTTGCTAATCTAAGAGATGGCTTTCCCAAATCCTGCTCAAAATTTAGGTACTTATACCTTTTAGGGAGCATATTAGCAAAGCTGTTGTAAATGTATTGATAGATACCTTTGTACCCTTTAAGAGCCTTAGCAAAATGTATCACAAAAGTGTCCTCCCTTATCTCCTCACCGATGATAAACCCCACTGGCTTGTCACCGATGTAGTACAAAAGACCACAAATAACCAACTTATCAAAATAATTTATAGCGTCCATATTAGCATAAAAATCTGTTTCCTCTGGCGCTTCCCCTGAATCCTCCTGCCATCTTTCTAAGACCTCAAAGGCATCATTCTTATTATCCTGCAAAGGCTTTATATCACAACTATATTTTTCCGAAAACTGCTTTAACAAATTTCTCTTCCCATGCAGATTTCTCCCTTTAAATGTACTCATTTTTTCAGAGCTATATATGTAGTCGGTATCATTTATGTTTGAAGTAACACAATACTCATCGCCATCATAACCCCTAAGCCAATCATAATCTAAAGGGAAAATAAAATCCACTTCATTTAACAACTGTTTTACAGTACTTTCAGAAATACTTTCAAACGGCACTGTTGGCATATAATAGCTCTTACCATCATACGTTATACCTCTTACAAAGATATTACCCATATCTACAATTTCGTAGTCATGGCTTCTCCTAAAAAGGTACAGATTTGCAAAACTATACTCAGAAATCATACTATCTATCTTTTTTAAACTATCAAAAAGTAACTCCTTATGTTTCAGATCCAGCTTTTCAATCCTCATAAATCAACCACCTTTTTGTTTTAAATCTATTGTATATCAAGATAGCTTGTACTATAATAGATATAGTCATAGCCCACCAAATTCCGTAAGCTCCAAATCCAGCATAAACACCCAATATAAATGCAAGGGGGATCCTTACCCCCCACAAACTCCCCATAATCCTCAACATCGTGTGCTTGGTGTCCCCAGCTCCATTTAACCCCCCAATAAGTATAGTACCTATAGCCATAAAAGGTTCGCTTATGGCACTAATGTAAAGATACCTCATACTTTCCTTCATCACCCTTAAATCATTGGATAAAAAACCTGTTATGATCTCAGCATTCACTACAACAAACACCGTCATTATTGTAATTATACCACACCCTAATAGTGATGTAAACAAAGAATTCCTATAAGCATCCTCGTATCTTTTTTCCCCTATAAGATTACCCACAATCACAGCATTAGCCATACTAAAAGCAAAAGATGGTAAAAATATTATAGACTCTATCCTTATGCCGTTTGTAAAAGCAGCTATATATACCTCCGGCTCCTGTAGCTTACTCATAAGGCTAAACATTATCACAGAAGCTGTTTGCCATCCTATCTGGACAATACCCCCTGGCCATCCTACACCAAAAGCTTTTTTCAAAAAATCAACTCTATACTCCCTTATTAAAATCATATCCCTTCTCAAATGGTACAGATTAATCAAAAATCCAACTAAAACAGCAGTCAACGTGGAAAAAACAAGCCCTTTATAACCAATGGGTGTATAAAAAACATACAGAATATTGCTACACACATTGATCATGAAAACAAAAAACATGGTTAACAACGAAAGCTTAACCCTTTTGCTTGATCTTAAAAGTCCATTGGTAACAATGAGTATATAATGGAAGAATACGACAAAGCTATAGATATATAAGAATTCTTCTATATAAACCTTTAACGTTGCAGGTGGAGAGATAATAGCTAAGATCTTATCTTTTAATAAAAAAGCCAACACAGAAAACACAAAAGCAAAAACTGTAATACTAATCAATGCTGTATAAACCAACCTATAAAAATTCTCCCTATTGGCAGTAAACATCTTAGAAGCAATGGAGACAACACCCATAGTAAAAGCATTTGCAATAACGATCATTATAAAATAGATCTGTGAAACAAAACCCAATGAGCCTTGTATCTCTTTTGAAAGCTTGCCAGCTATATAGACGTCTGTTATTCCGATGAGAAACTCAAAAAACATAATCAAAACTATTGGCCAGCTATTATCCCAGCTATTTTTTAAATATATCCTAATCTGTTTATTTTCCATCTCATCCAAAAAAAACTTTATTTTTTTGACTTTTTATTATACAAGATAGGTATAATTATTACAAGGTGGTATATGCTACTTGATTTTGCAATACTTTTTTACATTTTATGTTTTTTGAGTGTTGGGTTTTATGCTTTTATGGGTAAAAGTCGATATCTATCTTATGCAAACTACCTTGTTTTTATAGCCATTTTATCCAATGGACTTTTCATAATAGACAGATGGAGATCATTACAAAACTTCCCATTAAGGGGACTTGCAGATATTTTTGCTATTCTTATCTTTGTAATAGGCTTTTCATCTTTTCTTTTAAGTATTAAAAACAAAAAACCTGGTATATATATATTTACTATGCCCATAATCATCATTCTGGGGATAGCGTCCTTTGCCCATAGTTCCATTATTATCCATCGAGCTTATGTTCAAGGTTTATGGTTGTTTATCCATCTTCCATTTACAATAGCCGGTACAGCACTTTTTGCATTATCAGCGCTTTTTGGTATTCTTTATTTTATTCAAGAGATACAACTAAAAAGAAAAAGATTTGGTCTGCTTTACAATTTTTTACCATCTATCGATATGTTAAACAAAATCAACAAGAACACCATGCTCATAGGTTTTTTGTTTTTTACGGTTGGTCTATTATCTGGCTTTATCTGGGGGTTGTACGAGTGGGAAGGGAGAGTTGTACTGACACCGAAACTATTGTTTTCCATCATCACCTGGTTTATCTTTGGTAGCATTATTTTAATTAAAAAAACAAAAGGTATGGCACCCAAAGTTACGGCCTTTTCAAGCATTTTGGGCATTATTTCTGTAATAATAACTTATGTTGGTGTTGCATTATTTTTAAAAGGTTGATATGCAATTAGCTGTTTTAGGTCTAAACCACAACACTGCTCCAGTGGAGATAAGGGAGAAGCTCGCCGTATCAGATGAGCATTACGAACATATTTATAGCAAAATTCTTCAAAACAGCAGGATATATGAGTTACTGATTCTTTCCACCTGTAATAGAGTAGAATATTACATAGTCACAGATGATTTTCTCTGCAATGTTGATACAGTGATTGCCATTGTTGCTGAAGAGAGTGGTATAGATCGTTTTGAGCTACGTAAGTATACTTACATACATTGTGGTCTTGATGCAGTAAAACATATCTTTAAGGTAGCATCAGGTTTGGATTCCTTAGTTTTAGGTGAACCCCAAATCTTCGGACAGGTGAAAGATGCTTTTGAAAAAGCCAAAATATATGGTAAATTTAACACTTTTCTTAATAAGCTGGAAGAAAGTACCATAAGATGTGCCAAAAAGGTTAGAACATACACAAAAATATCAGAAAACCCTGTATCGATAAGCTATGCAGCCGTCGAACTTGCCAAGAAAATTTTTAGTGATATTACAAACAGAACAGCCTTGATTATCGGTGCTGGAGAGATGTGTGAACTTGCTGCGAAACATCTCCATAGCAGTGGGGTAAAAAAAATCATTGTAACTAATAGAACCTTTGAAAGAGCAGAGCACCTTGCAACTCTTGTTAATGGTAAAGCTGTCCCATTAGAACATTTCCATCACTACCTAAAAGAGGCTGATATAGTAATAAGCTCCACTGGCTCCCCCAACTATATGGTAACATACGATATTGTCAAAGATATCATGCACCTTAGAAAATATGAACCGATGTTTTTTATTGATATAGCTGTACCAAGGGATATAGATCCAAAGATAAATGAACTTGAAAATACCTTTGTATATGATATAGATGATCTCAGAGAAGTCGTTGAATCAAACAAAAAGCTTAGAGAAAAAGAAGCAATAAAAGCACTGGAGATCATAGATAGGGCAGTATCTGATTTTGAACACTGGTTGGATTCGTTAAAGATTATCCCGATCATTAAGAGCTTAAGGGGGCAGTTGGAGGAAATAAAAAACAATGAAATAGAGCGGATGTGTGAAAAATTAAAGATTACTGATAAAGAAGAGATTGCAAAGATAGATGCAATTATCACCTCCTACATGAATAAAATTCTTCATAACCCTCTAATGAAACTCAAGAATTCCATAAAAGATAAAAAACATTATACTCTGGCTGAGGCCATTAAGGTGTTGTTTAATATCGATAATACTTAAGGAGTTAACCATGGAAAAGGTTGTCATAGCCACTCGAGGTAGTAAGCTTGCTTTATGGCAGGCAAACTACATAAAAGATCGCATACAAAGTCACCATAAAAAGATAGAGGTGGAACTAAAGATAATCAAAACACAAGGTGACATTATACTTGACGTCCCCTTAGCCAAAATAGGTGGAAAAGGGCTGTTTGTAAAGGAGATAGAAAATGCCTTATTGGAAAAAGAAGCAGATTTAGCTGTTCACAGTATGAAAGATGTACCTGTCGACTTGCCAGAAGGGTTAGAGATCTTCGCAAACCCAGTAAGGGAATCCCCTTTTGATGCTTTTTTATCTTTGAGATATAATTCCATTCTGGATCTGCCAAAAGGTGCTATTTTAGGTACCAGTAGTTTAAGAAGGAAGGTACAGATACAAAAGATAAGACCTGATATTAAGATAGTTGATTTAAGGGGTAATGTGGATACAAGAATAAGAAAACTAAAAGATGGTGAATTCGATGCCATAATTTTAGCAAAAGCAGGATTAAATAGATTGGGTCTTCTCGATTACGTTAGATATATATTCAATGAAAAAGAGCTCATACCTGCAGTATGTCAAGGTAGTCTGGGTATCGAGGTTAGAAAAGATGATTTTAGAATAAAAGAGATGATAAGTTTTTTAAAACATCACGAAACAGAGATTGTGACAAAGGCAGAAAGATCCTTTTTAAAGAGACTTGAAGGTGGGTGTCAAGCACCTATAGGGGGGTTTTGTACATTCTTAAATAATGGACAGATAAAAATGGTTGGATTTCTTGCTTCCCTTGATGGAAGTAAATATCTTATATATGACAAGATCGGTATACCAAATGAAGCAGAATATATTGGTTATGAGGTTGCCGAACAGATATTAAACAATGGTGGCAAAAAAATTCTGGAGGATATCTATGCCAGGACGTAAGATACTTATTACAAGGCAACCGGAACACTCCATCGAATTCATTAACAAACTCTCATTCAATAGATTTTACCCATATATCCTTCCCATGATCAAAACAGTGCCCCATTCCATTATAATAGATGAAACCCAATACGATTTTGTAATAATAACCAGCGCAAACTGTTGTAACTACATAGAACCCCTTATGGACAAGCTCCTATACAGTAGAGCTATTGCTGTAGGCAAAAAAACAAAACAGTGTATGGAAAAAATTGGCTTTAAAGAGGTAGAGATACCCGAAAACTATTCCCAAAAAGGTATCATCCAATACCTCACCAAAGAACCACTTCTGGGTAAAACTGTCTTTTTACCCGGTGCAGAAGAAAGGCCCGATGAACTTTTACAGTTTCTTATTTCAAAAGGAGCAAAGGTAGAAGCACCCACTCTCTATTCCACAGAAAAGATCTGTTACGATAAAAACTATATAGAAGATTTCATAAATGAGATCCATATAGATGCAATCACATTTTTCTCTCCTTCCGCCGCAAAATCTTTCTTCAGCCAAATAACATTTTCCAATATCAAAAAATCACCTCTATTTGTCTCAGTAGGACCTACTACCCACGATTACCTTATAAGTATAGGCATAGAAAGCATTTATCCTAAAACAGACTTTTCGGTGGATGGTGTGGTAGAACTATTGGTAAATATATATAAAAGTTAAGCTTGAATGTAATTAAAAGGAACAATCACCACCTGTAAATCCATAACATTAGTATTAGTCGGTCCAGTAATCACATGACCTCCAACTTTTTTAAAAAAGTTATATGAGTCGTTACTTTCAAGATAATAAGACGGGTCAATATTCATAGACAAGGCTCTACTTACCGTTGAATT
>JAOAHS010000040.1 GCA_026415135.1 Calditerrivibrio sp.
TTCTACCCCTTTTTCAAGCCCAACAAACCTTTTGCTAAAAGGATAAAACACCACACCAATAGCAGAAAATCCAAGATCTACAGCCCAATCCACCTGTTCTTTCTCCGTCAAACCACACACCTTAACAAACATCTTTTACCCCACTCATGAGTCTTTTAAAATGCTCCTCAAGATTATCTGCTCGCATAAGCGCCGTACCCACCAAAAACCCTTTTGCTCCCGCCTTCCTAAAGAAAGCTATATCAGATTCATCATCTATACCACTTTCTGCAATGACAAAAGGGTGTTCCACCTGTGAAATAACTTCACCTGCTCCTTTTTTATCGATGACAAAGGTATCTAAATCACGACTATTTACTCCAAGCAGATCCACATTCAAACCTCTTACTCTATAATATTCTTCCAAAGTGTGAACCTCTAAAAGGATATGCAATGACAGACCCCTCGCATAACGGCAAAGCCTTTCAAGCTCCCCATCTGATAATATAGCGGCAATAAGTAATACAGCATCTGCACCATTTACATAAGCATAGTCCAACTGAACCTCAGAAATGATAAAATCCTTACAAAGCGTAGGTATAACAAGAGTATCCGATGCTTTTTTTAAATCGGCAAATGATCCACCAAAATACTTTTCATCCGTGAGCACACTCACCATGCCAGCACCAAGCCTCTCATACTCTTTTACCTGTTTTATAATATCATTTATCTCTTTAATCACCCCAGCCGATGGCGATCTCTTTTTAAACTCAGCAATAATCGGTCTATAAGACAAAAACTTAACGGGGTCTAAAACAGGTTTATCCCTTTTTAAGAAAACAGGTTTTAAACCTTTTATAAACTCCCTTTTGTAGTCCACTATTTCAACAAGCTTTCTATTCATTTTCGCCCCTTAATTGGCTTATTTTTTTGAAAGCATTCCCAGATTTAATATTATCGTAGGCCCTTTTGTAACTTTCTTTCAACTCCCACTTGTATTTTATATACAGGGCTACTGCTGTATTAAGGGCAAAGATCTTCACAATATCCTCATTTTCACCCTTAATACCTTCTATGAAAAGTTTTAGTGCTTCTTCACCATTCTCCACAACAGGTAAAGGGAAAGGTTTGAAAAACTCAGAAGGATCTATAAAAAAGTAATCTATTTTACCATCTTCTATTATATAGGCTTTTGTTATCTCCGATGTAGATACTTCATCAAAACCATCATCAGAGGAATATATAACCATATCCCCTTTATTCAACATAAGAGCTGCATCAGCATAAGTCTTTAACATCTCCCTCTTACTAATACCTATTATCTGATAGGCGGGATTACCAGGATTTAACAAAGGCCCTAAGAAGTTAAAAATTGTAGATGTCATGATCTCTTTTCTTATTTTAGCTACATTTTTTAGAATAGGATGAAAAAAAGGAGCAAACAAAAATACAAACCTATGTTTTTTAAAAAAATCTTCAGCCTCTTTTTTTTCGAGCCTACAAGGTATATGTAAAAGTTCAAGGATATCGGCAGAACCAATTTTACCAGATTGGGCAATATTCCCGTGTTTGATCACAGGCTCACCCATAGAAGCCAGATTTATAGCTACAGCTGTGGATATATTCACAGTGGACTTCCCATCACCTCCTGTACCACAGGTATCTATAGCGTCAGGTAGATCATGTTCAAAGGGGATCATCTTATCCATGAGCACCTTAGCAGCAGCAGCTATCTCTTCGGCGCTTTCTTTTCTATGTTTCATCGATATCAAAATCGAAGCTATCTGCGCTTCTGAGAGCTGATTAGTCACCATAAGCTCGAAAAGCTGTTTTGACTCTTCAAATGTCAATATTGCACCGTTATTTACTTTTTTTACCAGTTCCATAATACCTCCCTCTAACCTTCACATACATTTATAAAGTTATATGCTATTTCAGCACCATATTCACTTAGATACGACTCAGGGTGGAACTGAACACCAAAAAGCTTTCTCTCGAAATCTTCAAAAGACATAATCTCCCCATCAAACATAGATATCGATGTAACATATTGGGGTGGTGCATCCACAACCAGGGAATGGTATCTCACAGCCTTAAACTCAGTAGGCAACCCCTTTAGCAACACAGTATTTTTTACTATCTTTATAGTATCTACTTTACCATGCATAATCGACTTTGCCCTTCTAAAACCATATCCCAAAACATGACTAATAGATTGCATACCCAAGCAGACACCAAAAATGGGCTTTTTACCCTGATACTCTTCAATGTAGCGCAATGTAGTACCAGCATTGGTGGGATTAGAAGGACCAGGCGAAAGGATAATCCCCTGAAATTTATCAGCAGATATATAATCATCATTTTTTATGACATGTACCTTAGCTCCTACAGACTCAAAAAGTGCCTTTAGATTAAAAGTGAAAGAATCATAGTTATCAACTAATAAATACATTACTTTCCTCCAGTGTTTTTATTCTTTTCACAGCTGCATTTAGGGCTGCAAGCTTTCTTTCCACCTCCAAATGCTCCTTTTCAGGGACACTATCATATACTATCCCAGCACCTGCTCTAAAGATTGTTTCATCTTTTTTAACAAGGGCACTTCTAATGGTTATGCAAGTATCCAAATTCCCATTAAAAGATAAATACCCAGTGCATCCAGCGTAAAAACCCCTTGGACTTTTTTCGTAATGATTGATCAACTCCATAGCCCTGACCTTTGGGGCACCTGTCACCGTACCTGCTGGAAAGGTCTTCATGAATAGTTTTAAAGCATTTTCACCTTTTTTCATTCTCCCAGAAACCTCAGAAACAATATGCACAACATGGGAATAAACCTCTGCCTCAAAACTCTTGTCCACATGAACAGAATCTGAATCACACCCAGTGTAAAGATCGTTACGAGCAAGATCGAGTAACATGAGGTGCTCCGAAATCTCCTTTGAATCATTGAGGAGTTCCTTCTTGATCTTCTCAAGATCATCACCTACTGGGTACGTACCTGCTATAGGCTTTAAAATCGCTTTATCACCAACAACCTTTAGATGTATCTCTGGAGATGAACCCGATAGAACATAATCCTCAAACTTAAGATAGAACATATAAGGTGAAGGATTAACGTTTCGTAACGTCCTATAAAGGGTTACAGGATTTATTTTACCTTTGAGGGTATATTTATTAGAAAGAACACATTGAATAAGTTCACCACTTTCAATATCATTTTTTATCCTATTAACCGTATCTATGAACTCTTTTTCTTCAAAATCCCTTATAACTTCCCCAATATCATCGGATTCAAAGTTATCGAAATTAAAGCTAAGAATTATATTAGCCATCTCACTTAACTTTTTAACCGCAAGATCGTAGTTTTTCGAAGGTTCTTTATCCACCTTTACAGACTTTGCAGCATACATTTTGCCACAATGATTATCAAATACATAGAACTCATCCACAAGCATCAGTGCCATAAGGTCCATTTTACTATCTTCCTTGAGCTTTTCCCTTAAAAAACCGAAATAATTTGCCATCTCATACCCAAAGTATCCCACATAACCACCACAAAAGCCTCCAAAAACCTCATCTGCATAACCGTTGAATGATAAAATCTCATTATTGAGATAATCCATAGGATTGATATCAACCTCTGTCTTTTTAGACCCAGATTCTACAAAAAGTTTACCATCTTTGAATCTAACTATCTTTTGAGGATTGAACCCAAAAAAAGAATAACGCGAAAATGTCTTATCAAGGTTAGCACTTTCAAGTAAAAAGATATTCCTTTCATTGGAAAAGTTTCTTAAAAGAGCTATGGGAGTAAAAATATCCCCAGCTATCTCCTTATAAACAGTTATCCTATTGTAATTTTCAGCCAAAGACAAAAATCTTTCTTTGTCGGGAAATATCATATCTACCTCCATTTACTTTAAGTATAAAAAAAAGCCGTGTTTTTTCAAACACGGCTTTTCTTCAAACTTAAAAGCCGTGCGGTTGTCACCGCACGGCCACAATCTATGGGCAGGGGACAACCGTCATATTATATCAGCTGTCCACCACCAATTTCTTCTATTGTTTAATACTCTACAGTACATCATATTATGCTTACTATCACAAAAAAAAACGTTTGTCAAACTAATTATAAAAAAAGCCACCATAAAGGTGGCCTCTTATTACTCGATATTGATCTTAATGGCCTTAGGCTTGACTTCCTCCTCTTTTGGTAATACTATGCTCAAAACCCCATTCTTAAAAGTAGCCTTAACGTTATCAAGCTTTATAGGCTTTGGAATAGATATATGCCTTACAAAAGAACCGGAGAACCTCTCCCTGTGATAATAGTTCTCCTTCTCATCCACCTTTTCTTCCTCTTTCTTACCTTTAATACTCAGCACACCATTTTCAAAATGTACCTCAATATCCTTTTCATCAAACCCAGGTACATCCACTACAACCTTAAACTCATTGTCATTCTCAGATAGATCAAGCTTAGGTGAAAAAGAGGTAACAGCTAAATCTTTTGTGCTAAAAAACCTGTTAAAAATTTTGTTGATCTCCTCTTGAATAGTTGAAAGTTCATTAAAAGCAGAAGGAAAAGATGGCTTGAACCTCTCTAACATACCACACCTCCTTTCAATTTAATCCCTATCAAATAATATATGTATAGTTAATTTTTTTTCAAGAGTGTTCATACACCACATTTGTAGTTTGTTGGTATATAGTCACAAAACGGTTCTTCTTTCATGTATGAACCATCCACAGCATACGCCCTAGCTCGACAACCACCGCAAACACCAAGATATTTGCACACCCCACATTTACCCTCATAAGCTTTGAAGTTTCTCAAGTCTGTAAAAAGGGTAGACTTTTCCCAAATATCTTTGAACTTTTCCCTAAAAACGTTTCCTGCAGAAAATGGGAAATAAGAGCATGGGTAAACATCCCCCTCCGAATTGACAAAACATATACTCTGCCCAGCAATACACCCTTTGCCACCACCAGTAGAAAAAGTGAGGCTCCTACGATCAGTGTCTCTGCCCTCCTGTTTGCTTCTCTCATGCCAAATTCTGTAGTACTGGGGAGCACAAGTAGGTCTTACAAGGATCTCGTTTTCATCCCTTTCCATTTCGTAGTGCCAATTCAAAATCTTCTCATAATCCTCTTTGCTTACAAGCTCATTCATTATCTCTTCACCTCTACCAGTGGGCACTATAAGGAACATATACCAAGCTGTAGCACCTAATGACTTGGCAAGTTTATAAACATTTTCTATGTCGTGTTGATTTCTTTTTGTAAAAGAGGAGTTTAT
Source organism: Calditerrivibrio sp. (assembly GCA_026415135.1). NCBI lineage: Bacteria > Pseudomonadati > Deferribacterota > Deferribacteres > Deferribacterales > Calditerrivibrionaceae > Calditerrivibrio > Calditerrivibrio sp. The sequence goes on from JAOAHS010000040.1 coordinate 5,282, forward strand.
GATAAACTGAATGCCATGCTTTTTAAAAAGGGAGACTGCATTCATCACACCATCGAAGGCACCCTTTTGCCCTCTAAAGTCATCATGGATCTCCTTTGTGGAACCATCAAGGCTCAAAGAAACTATCTTGATCCCTGATTCTTTGATCTTGGTACACACATCATCAGTTACCAAAACACCATTGGTAGCCATACACATGCGAAAGCCCTTTTGAGTACCATATTTAGCTATATCAAAAAGATCTTTTCTTAAAAGTGGTTCACCCCCAGAAAGCACCACCACAGGAGATGCAAACTCTGAGATATCATCCATAAATTTATAACACTTATCCAATGTAAAAGCCCCTTCAGAGGAATGTAAATCAGAAGAAGACCTGCAGTGTACACATTTAAGATTACATTTAGAGGTCACTTCCCATGCCATCCATTTTAAATCCCATTTTTTATGCATAATCATCTCCAAAATTTTTATTAAATATTAAGCATATCTCATATCATATCAATAGTTTTTTTATCTTATCCACATCCCACTGATTGTATAGATAAAATATCCATCTACGTTTAATATATTCAAACCAAAGCTTTCTGGTAGTGGTACCTTACCCATTGTTTTTAGTGCGTCTACCGCAGCTCTATCCAGCGCAGAGTAACCAGAACTACTTACCAGATTTATATTGGTAATTGTTCCATCTTTTAATATGGAAAATTTTATTCTAACAGTACCTTGTTCACCTTTCAAAACAGATTCAGAGGGATAACGCCATACATTGTACAGTCTTTGTTTAAATTTATAAAAATATGATGTATATTTAACCTCAAAACGATTAAAATCCACCTCCTCCTCTTTGTTTTCCTTCTTAGCTATATCTCCTATCACATCCTTTGGATTTAAAATCTTTGCCATCTGCTCCTTTGTAAGTTTTTTCTTTTCCTCAACCTTCTGTTCATCTTTTTTCTCCTGCACTACCGGTTGTTCTCTTTTTACCTCCTCATGTTTCTCTTCCACCGTCTCTATGGGAGATGGTTCTATTTTTGGGGGTTTATGCTCCTCTTCTTTTTTTACAACAGGATCCTTTTTTTCCTCAATCGGTACTTTAAAATCACCTATTTTTGGAGCATAGCTTTCAGGAATTATGTTTTGAGGTCTTTTTTCAATACTCTGTTTCCCATTTTCAATCTCATATTTTTCAGGCAAAATCTTAACAGGCTTACGGGGAAACTTTATGATATCCACATAAGTAGGCTCTTTTTTTTGTTCTTTCTTTTGATCTGGTAACTTAGTAAAATAAATAAATATCAAATGTATCAATAATGAGATAAACAAAAATATGTTAAATCGTTTCATATTATAGTAATTAGGAGCAAAATGATACCAGAAAGTTCATTTCACCCCTTTTTTCATCTTAATGCCCTTCACCTGGTTGGGAAAGCTCCGTCAGAACTCCATTTGTACTCTTTGGATGAACAAAAGCTATCATTTTACCATGGGCACCTGGTTTGGGCTCATTGTCTATCAATTGACAACCCTGTGCCTTCAACATCTCAAGAGCCTTTGATATATCCTCCACTTCATAAGCTATGTGGTGTATCCCTTCACCCCTTTTTTCTATAAATTTAGCTATAGGGCTATCAGGGCTTGTTGCCTCCAGAAGCTCAATATTTGATTCCCCCACTTTGATAAAAGCCACCTTAACCTTCTGAGACTGCACTTCTTCAAAATGATACGGGGTAACACCTATAGATCTATAAAAATTAAGAGCATCCTCCAGAGACCTTACAGCTATACCCACATGATCGATTTTGTGTAACATAAATCCCCCTATTTTAATAGTTTTAACAATAGCTCGTTAACAATCTTTGGATTAGCTTTACCTTTTGTTTCCTTCATAATCTGCCCAACAAAAAATCCTATAAGTTTCGTTTCACCATTTTTATACCTTTCAACCTCTTTAGGCGACATTTCCAAAACTTTTACAACTACAGCTTCAAGAGCAGACTCATCTACAATCTGTACAAGCCCTTTTTCTTCAACTACTGTTTTCGGAGATTTTTTACTATTTATTACTTCATCAAAAACATCCTTTGCAATCTTAACAGAAATAACCCCCTCATCTATCAATCCAATCAGTTCTGCCAAATCATCGGGAGAAATTCCCACAGCATCTATACTCACAAGTTTTTCGTTCATTACCCTCAGCATCTCAGTTTGAATCCAGTTTGAAATAGCCTTATAATTTTTACATTTAAAAGCAACCCTGAAGAAAAATTCTGCTATCCCTCTGGAGGAAGACAGTACTTCCGCATCATACTCAGGTAGATGATACTCAGTAAGAAGCCTTTGATACACCTTATCGGGAAGATCTGGCAACTCCCTTTTAAGCTTTTCAATATAGGAATTCTCGACAACAACAGGTACAAGATCCGGATCAGGAAAATACCTGTAATCATGGGACTCCTCTTTACTCCTCATTGAGACTGTAACCCCTCTATCGGGATCCCAGAGTCTAGTCTCCTGTACTATTAAGTTACCACTTTGAATCTCACTGATCTGCCTTCTTATCTCATAATCGATGGCCTTTTGAACATTTTTAAAAGAGTTCATATTTTTTATTTCAACCTTTGTTCCAAACTCCTTTTGCCCAATAGGCCTCACAGATACATTCGCATCACATCTCAAAGAACCCTTTTCCATACTGCAATCAGAAACACCTATATATTCAAGGATCTTTTTTAAATTTTCCAAATACAGTTTGGCTTCTTCAGAACTTCTCATATCCGGTTCACTTACTATCTCAATAAGTGGGGTACCAGTTCTGTTATAATCTATATAGCTCGAATTGGGATTACCTAAATTCTCTCCATGTATCAATTTGCCAGCATCTTCTTCCATGTGTATCCTTGTAATACCTATCCTTTTTATACCATTTTCTGTTTTTATATCCACATATCCGTTCAAACAGATCGGTAGTTCATACTGGGATATCTGATAGTTTTTTGGTAAATCTGGATAAAAATAGTTCTTACGGGCAAAAATAGATCTATTTTGAATGGTGCAGTTAAGGGCTAAACCAGCCTTTATAGTATATTCCACCACTTTTTCATTCAAAACAGGCAGTACCCCAGGCATACCTAAGCATACTGGACAAACATTAGTATTTGGTTCACCCCCAAACTCTGTAGAACAAGAACAAAAAATCTTTGTATTGGTATCAAGCTGAACATGAACCTCTAAACCAATCACTGGCTCAAACTTCATACAATCTCCCTATAATTAACATTTTTATTATCCCAGATACCGCTTTCCAGTATCTGTACCCCCTTTATACCTTTTGTGCATACAAAACAATAAGCTTTGATCGGATCACTTTCCCCTTCTTTGTATACATCTATGATGGTGTTGACTTTATCGTTGTATTGGGGCTCTAAAAACTCTATAACATCCCTTACATTAAACACCGTAACCAATTCCCCATATACCTTATAATTTCCCTCAACAAAAAAAGTAGGATACCCTTTTCTTACACCTAATGTACCATAGGTATAAGCTGGCTCATTTTTTAGAACAAAATGGGAAAAAAGTTTATAAAATGGTCCGTCTGATTTTAATGTCCCATACAAAAAAAATTTATCTATAAAGACAGGCTTATTAAAAGTCATTTCCCACTCCAGTCTTTTTTTCAACGATAAAGCAAATCGGATGATATGTCAATAGATACCCCCTTTCAGTCTTAAATTTTGAATAACCATCTACAAAACCTTTGAGATCTCTTTTGGTCCAATGAATCTTTTTTATATTGTTTACCCCTGTAAGTTTCATATGTCTAAGGATCTCTACAGGATCATTAAAATATAGATCCTCTCTACTCTCTGATACATACACTAAATTAAAATCATTTTTTAGCAATTCTACATACCCATTTAAATTAAAATAGCTCAACCCCACACCTGTGATATCCTTTATCTGCTTTAAATTATCAGATCCAAATGTGGTAAAAGCAAGTATCCCTCTTTTCTTCAAACTGATACATATTTTTTTAAAAAGACTCTCCAAATCTTTCACCCATTGGAAAACAGCATTTGAGATTACAAGGTCATATCTATCAGATGGTAAATCTATATCCTCAATATCTCCTACTAAAAACTCATACTCATGATTATCAAAATCCACAAACCTGTTTATGTCATTCAAAGTGAGTTTAAGATAAGATATGTGCCTATATATAAGTTTTGTCAATAATCCAGTTCCACAGCCTATCTCAAGAATATTTTCGTAATAACTACCCACTTTAAGGGATAGACAGTTGATGAGATCTTGGGCCATATTTTTCTGAACTATTGCATTTTTTTCGTAATCCTTTGATATTTTCTTAAAATTATTTCTATCACTGAGCATTCAAGAGCTCTCTCCAACTCTTAAATCTAAAAAAAGGGAAATGGTCTTCATCCACAAACATAAAATCTAATTCATTTTGCCAAAAACTCATTTGATTTGTTGGAGGGAAAATTTTATCATTTTCAGATATAATTGCAATGTTATATATGTTTTCCAGTCTCCCAGTTTCATCAACAAAAACCTTTAAATTTTTTAACTCTTCCTTTGCAATTTCAAGATCATAACTTAGAAGATGTTTTAATTTGCTATAGTTTTTTCCAAAAACCCTTCTATAAAATCTATCCAAGCTCTCCTCAGATAAATTATTCAAAGTTCCTAAAAAAATACTCTCCGGAATACCAAAAAAATCATCCACAGGCTTAAGTGTACCGTTTACAGCAATCGATTTGAATATATTCACATTTTGTTGCTTGATTACTGAAGAAGCAATAGATACCCCAAAAGAAAAAGCTACAAGATATACCTTAAAATATGATGCCACATCCTCCCACAAAGAACTATCCAATTCAAAATCCCTGTAATCATGGATAAAAAAGATATCTAAATCAGATGAATCGATCTCTTCATAGATTTCTGGCTTCATCATATAGCCACTAAAAAAAACCAACAGCTCCTCGTTTTTCCTCTTTTTCTTAACTACTTTCATGTTTCACCCCCTTTTAAACCAGCCAACACCAACTCAATATCTTCTTCATCCATCAAACTGTTTAATGAAAATCTAAGCCTAGATGTCCCCTCTGGAACAGTAGGTGGTCGTATTGCAGGTACTAAAACCCCACTTTCTCTAAGTTTCTTAGAAACCTCAAGGGTTTTATTGGAATCGCCTAATATGAGCGGAACTATATAGCTATTACCCAATGTTTTATAATCCATCTGAATAAGCAATGATCTAAAGCGCTTTGATAGCATAAAAAGTTTATTTATTTTTTCCACTAATGTTGGTATCTTTTTCAATATAAAATAGTTCCAGAATACTACAACAGGTGGAAGCCCAGTAGTAAATATGAATGGTCTCGAAAAATTAACGATAAGCTCAAAAAAAAGATCATCTGTAGCAATAAAACCACCCACCGAAGAAAAAGCCTTGCCAAAAGTACCAGCCAGCAAATCTATTTTATCCAATACACCCATCTCATAAGCAATCCCCTTTCCATTGCCATAAACACCTATAGAATGGGCCTCATCCACATACAAATAACAGCTGAACCTTCTTTTTATTTCGACAAGCCTTTTAAGATCGGCAATATCTCCATCCATACTAAATAGAGACTCAGTAACTATAAAAACGTTTTCATACCCATTTCTATTCTTTTCTAAATAAGCCTCAAGGCCATCATAATCCAGATGTTTGTATCTTATATGTTTTGCCTCAGATAATCGCAGTCCATCTATTATACTTGCATGATTAAGCTTATCAGAAAGGATAAGATCCCTTTTATCCGTCAAAGCCGGTAAAACTCCAATATTCATATGATAACCGCTGTTAAAAACGATAGCTCTTTTTTTGCCCAGAAAGGTAGCCAATTCTTCCTCAAGCATTTTATAAATAATAGGATTACCGGAGATCAACCTGGATGATGCACTTGAAAATCCATGCCAGTTTAAATCAAGTTCGATACTATCATAAAAATCTCTCAAAAGATCTACATCAGTAGAGATACCCAGATAATCATTGGATGAAAAATTTAAATACCTATGACCTTCAATAAAGATATATTTACTATACTTTTTATCATAATACTGTAACGTACGGTAATTATTTTTTTCTTTTATATTAGATAATCTTCTAATCAGTTTTTCAACCAACTGTATCTCTCCAAAACTGTCTCAATACTCTTTTGAGATTTTAAAAAAATTAGATCAAGATCCTTCTTTTTAACAGTTATTGGTAACAGCCAATAGATGGTATCCCCTAGAGGTCTGAGGATTAGGTTATTTTTCAGTGACTCCTTATAAATCTGAAAACCTATTCTTTCTATAGCTGGGTAAGGCTTACCCGTATTCGGATTGACAATATCAATAGCCCCTATAAAACCGATAAATCGTACATCACCCACATAAGGTTTTTCAGAAAAACCTTTCACCTTTTCAACAAAGTACTCAGAACCACTACGATATTTATGTATCGGTTTTTTTATGAAGTTTTCTAAGGTACCTATGGCAGCAGAACAAGCAATAGGATTACCAGTATAGCTATGCCCATGAAAAAATGTTTTGTAAGAAAAATAATCATCGTAAAATTCATTGTAAATCCAATCGGTAGTAACTGTAAGCGCCAGCGGCAAGTACCCACCAGTCAACCCCTTTGATAGACAAACTATATCAGGAATCACCCCCGCATGCTCAAAGGCAAACATCTTCCCTGTCCTTCCAAAACCTGTGGCCACCTCATCAAAAATTAACAACACCTCAAACTCATCACACAACTGCCTTATCCTTTTAAGCACAACAGGGTTATAAATATTCATTCCTGCAGCACATTGAACCACAGGCTCCAGAATAATGGCAGCCAATTCATGACTTTTTTCTTGGAATAACAGTCTCAGTTCATCCACACATTCACCATTACATCCAGTATCTGCATTCATAGTATGGGACAAGGTGTTAAAAGGGCATCTCTTGCAATAAGGTGCTTTTACCTGATAAGAGTTAAACATGAGAGGCTTATACAACTTGTGGTATAAATCTATACCTCCCACACTTACTGCTCCTATTGTATCCCCATGGTAACTGTTTTCAAAAAAAACAAACTTTGTCTTCTGAATAACTCCCTTGTTTTGCCAATACTGAAAAGCCATCTTTATGGCCACCTCTACAGCCGTGGACCCATTGTCAGAAAAGAAAAAACGGCATAACTCTTTTGGCAAAAACTTAGTCAACAAGCTCACCAGTTTTACCGCATAAGGATGTGTCATCCCAGCAAAAATTACATGCTCCAGTGAATTTAACTGACTCCTTATATTATGGCTAATATGCTTGTTACAATGGCCAAAAACATTAGTCCACCAAGAGGAAACTGTATCATAATAGTAGTTATTATCAATATCGTAAAGCTTTACCCCTTTACCTCGGACAATAACTACATGCTCCATCTGCTCGTAATCCTTCATCTGGGTAAAAGGATGCCATATATGCTTTTTATCTAATGCTATAATTTCATTCTTTTTCATATCGACCTTAAAAAATATTAGCACCAAAAGTGGGATTTATCAAGTGGAGTTTGATTTCATAAAACTTTCTATTGTACTAAAAAAATTATCCTCCCCATCGATCTTTGTTTCTATCTTCACATACATACTTTTTTTTCTCATCTCACAGGGTAATTTTACATAATCTTTTTCTGTTGTTAAAAAAAAATCTGCATTAAACCTGTTTTGTACAATCTGTAACTTCTCATAATCCTTAACACTATAAATATGATGATCACTGAAACCTCTAAATGCAGCAATATTTACCCCATTTTTTATCAAAAAATCATAAAACTGTAAGTTATTGGCAAGCCCCGAAAAAGCGACAAAACTCAAAGATGAATAGTTAACCAACTCATCCCCATGATAAATTCCACAAAAAACCACATCAGAAAAATATATCGGTTTACCAACCACATAACAACTTACCCTGTTGGGAACCCCCCTTCTACCCTTACATTTTGTAAATACTACAATATCTGCCCTTTTTATACCATTTGGCAATTCCCTAAGGTATCCAAAAGGAAAAGGTAAGCCAGTCGAAATGGGATTTTCATAATCAAGCAAAAGGATATCAACATCCTTATCTATATCTTTTCTTTGGTAAGCATCATCAAGGAGTATAATATCAGGATTTACATCCCTAATGATATGTTTGATTGCAAAACCTCTATCTTTACAGGTTACAACGTATGCCTTTTTGAGTTTACTTGCAATCAAATAAGGTTCATCAGCTGCTAAAGGGGGACAGAGCTTAACCTGTTCACCATCTGATATCACATTGTAATCATACCCTATCCTCCCCTTGTATCCCCTCGATAAAACCGCTACCCTAAAACCCTTTTCTATATAATAAGCACCAAGCTTAATAACCATGGGTGTTTTACCAGTGCCACCCATGGTTATATTACCTATAGAAATGATTTTAGCCAATATCTAAACCTTTTTCTCCAAGTGTTCAACTATTCTCTGATAGATCTCATTTGCATCTTCCAGCCCCCACGCAACAGGTGTCTTCCCCACAGCCACATAAGGAAGAGGTAACCTATTTTCCACAATTGTGTTTATATCTTCAATATAATCGAGAACCTCCGGAGTAGATATATCCACATATTTAAGTTCGAAGGCTTCTTGTCCCATTTTGTTTGTTAGCAAAGCATCCACCTTGTTAGCCATTTCAAAGTAAGGATCATCTTTTACCCCACAACCTGAAGGGAAATAAGAAGGTGCTCAGCCAGACACAAAATCTGTACTTGTTCCAAAAATTTTGATCAAGATCTTTTCCATGTATAACCTCACATTTTATTTATAGTCTCACCATCACCATGCAACGTTGGGTAATCGCCAGTAAAACAAGCATCACAAAAGGGTAGGTTTTTCACACACTCATACATCCCTTGAATAGATAGATAACCCAGTGAGTCCGCGGTAATATATTTTCTAATCTCATCTATAGTATGGGTAGATGCAATTAACTCTTTTCTTGTAGGTGTATCTATACCATAAAAACAGGGGAACTTGGTTGGAGGTGATGATATTCTCATATGTACCTCTTTTGCTCCAGCCTCCCTGAGCATCTTTACAATTTTCCTACTTGTAGTACCCCTCACTATGGAATCATCCACCACCACAACCCTTTTTCCTCTTATGATGGAAGTAACAGGATTTAATTTTATTTTGACGCCAAAGTGTCTGATGGATTGGGACGGTTCTATAAATGTTCTTCCAACGTAGTGGTTTCTAATCAACCCCTGTTCGTAAGGCAAACCACTGTACTCAGAATACCCCAAAGTGGCAACTACGCCCGAATCAGGGACAGGAATAACAATATCGGCTTCTACTGGATTTTCAAGAGCTAATCTCTTACCAAACTCCTTGCGCACATCATAAACATACTTTCCAAATATCATAGAATCTGGTCTTGCAAAATATATGTATTCAAAAATACATGGTCGAGGCACAACGCTTTCAAAAGGTTTGAAGCTTTTGATACCATCATCGTTGATAATGACCATTTCTCCAGGCTCTATCTCTCTAATAAACTCAGCTTCTACAAGATCGAGAGCTACCGTTTCACTGGCAAGCATATATCCACTTCTTATTTTACCAAGAACAAGAGGTCTTACTCCCATAGGATCTCTAACACCGATTAATGAGTGTTCGGTCATAAAGATTAAAGAGTATGCCCCCTTTAAAAGGGAAAGGGCATCTACGATCGCCTCAATGAGTGTAGGTTTTTGATTTTTAGCAAGAAGATGGATGATTATCTCACTATCAGTAGTGGACATAAAAATAGAACCACTTTCAACAAGCTCCTGTTTTATCTGGGAAGCATTTACGATATTCCCATTATGCACCAAAGCTATTTTACCTTTGTTGATTTCAGCAAATATAGGCTGGGTATTCGAAATATTGTTTGCTCCTGTAGTGGAATACCTGTTGTGACCTATAGCAATATCACCCTTGAGCTCTCTAAGAACATTATTAGAAAAGATATCAGCTACAAGACCTAAGGATTTGTGAATATAAAAAGAGTGCCTATCAGTAGAACAGATGCCTGAGCCTTCCTGACCCCGATGCTGGAGCGAGTACAAAGACAAATATACCAAATTAGCCGCGTCTTTATCACCATAAACACCAGCTACACCACATTCTTCACGAAATTTATCCCAAAGCATACTCTAACCCATCGCTTTTTTAATAACAGTTTTGTAAATATATTTTGGTATATCAAGGGGGATATTAATAAGATTCTTTTTGTTATAATTTACTATGATATTCCTTCCAGAAGTTTCACCAATCTTAGAAAATGGCAAACTATAGGATCTTAAAAGCTTTTCAACATTTTTACAGTTTATCTTCTCAACTTCGAGGATCACCATACCCTGAGATTCGCTGAAAAGATAGGCATCAGCCCTCATATCACCTTTTAAATTTACAACAAAACCGATATCGTTTTTAAAAGACATCTCAGTAAGTGCAATCACAAGACCACCTTCGGATACATCGTGGGCAGCAAGGATTAATTTCTGTTTAGCAGCATCCACCATAAAATCTATGAGATCTTTTTCATAGTACAAATCGACCTCTGGCACTTTACCTTTTATAAGACCATGGATATGACTTAGATACTCACTACCACCTATCTCCCCCCTATTTGAACCAACGAGATATATAACATTGCCTAAATTTTTAAACTCAGAAGTAATAACATATTCCTGCTTATCAACCACACCAACAGCCACAACAGTAGGTGTAGGAAAAACAGCCTTTCCGTCAGTTTCATTGTAAAGACTTACATTACCACTTACCACAGGCACATTTAATCGTTTGCATGCAGATGCCATACCTTCGACAGCATTTACAAACTGCCACATTATTTCAGGCCTTTCTGGATTACCAAAATTAAGACAATCTGTAATGGCAAGGGGCCTTCCACCACCCATAGCAACATTCCTACAAGCTTCCACAACAGCCTGAACTCCACCAATAAATGGATCTAAGTAGCAGTATCTTCCATTACAGTCAGAAGACATAGCAATACATCTTTCAGAACCTTTTATTCTTATGACTGCAGCATCAGACCCTGGTAAAACTATTGTATTTGTTTGTACCATGTGATCATACTGTTCGTAGACATATTCCTTTGAAGCGATATTGGGGCTTTCAAACATCTTCATCAAAATATCGTTATAATTCTTAGGTTCAGGAATATCATTTATATCAAATTTTCTAACCTCATCTATATACGCTGGTTTTGAATATGGTCTATCATAAACTGGAGCCTTATCCGACAAAGGAGACGCTTCTAAACATGCCACTTCTTCTCCTTCCCAATATAGACGTACGTAACCATCCCCAGTGACTTCTCCAATCACCTCAGCATCCAGATCCCATTTATCAAATATCTTTTTAATTTTTTTCTCACAACCCTTCTTAGCAACAATAAGCATCCTCTCCTGGGATTCTGACAACATAATCTCATAGGGATTCATATTCTTTTCCCTAACAGGAACTTTATCAAGATGAAGCTTCACCCCACTACCAGCCCTTGATGCCATCTCAAAGGATGAGCTGGTTAGCCCCGCAGCCCCCATATCCTGAATACCCACTACATAGTCCTCCTGCATGAGTTCTAAACAAGCCTCTAAAAGCAATTTTTCTTTAAAAGGATCACCAATTTGGACATTAGGCCTCTTAGAAGTATCATTTGAGGAGAATTCTTCACTGGCCATCGTAGCACCATGAATACCATCCCTACCAGTCTTCGCACCAACATAAATTATGATATTCCCAACACCTTCAGCTTTTGCATAAAAAATCTTATCTTTTTTCACCAAACCAAGTGCAAAGGCATTGACCAAAGGGTTTTTTTGATAACATTCATTAAAAAACACCTCCCCTCCGATCGTAGGCACACCAAAACAGTTACCATACCCGGCAATCCCAGCCACAACCCCTTCAAAGATATGTTTTGTTTCGTTGTTATCCAATTTTCCAAACCTCAATGAGTTCATAGCTGCTACAGGCCTTGCACCCATAGTAAAGACATCCCTCAAAATACCACCAACCCCTGTAGCTGCCCCTTGATAAGGCTCTATATAAGAAGGGTGATTATGGCTTTCTATTTTAAAACATGCACATATATCCCCATCTATCTCTATTATTCCTGCATTTTCACCTGGCCCTTGAACAACCCATGGAGCAGTCGTTGGAAACTTTTTAAGATGTATTTTACTACTTTTATAACTACAATGCTCACTCCACATCGCTGAAATAATACCCAATTCGATATAATTAGGTGTCCTACCCAAAAGTTTCTTAGCCATTTCAAATTCCTCTGGTTTTAACCCCATCTCCTGGGCTATTTTGACATCTACTTTTGGGAATCCAAATTTATCATAAACACTCATATTACACCCTTTTCCAGAAATTTTTTAATCGATCTAAAAATATGGATTCCATCTTCAGACCCCAACACCCTTTCCGAAGCTCTTTCAGGATGGGGCATCATACCCAAGACATTGCCATTTTTGTTTATAATACCTGCAATATTATAAACAGAACCATTAGGATTTGACTCCTCATCAACAACTCCTGATTCAGAACAGTATCTAAATATAATCTGATTGTTCTCCTTAAGTTCTTCGAGCCCTTTTTGGTCTATATAGTAGTTTCCATCCATGTGGGCTATTGGAATCTTTAAAACCTCACCAACGGTATAAAGGTAAGTAAAAGGTGTGTTTATATGTTCAACAGAAATACTTACATTTCTACATATAAACTTTAGATTTTTATTTCTCATTAATGCTCCGGGTAACAAACCTGTTTCTGTCAATATCTGAAAACCGTTGCATATACCTATAACAAAACCACCTTTCTCTGCAAAATCCACTACAGCATCCATAATAGGGGATTTACTAGCAATCGCCCCACATCTTAAATAATCACCAAACGAGAAACCACCCGGCAGTACTACCAGATCATACTTTTTTATTTTTTTATCCTTGTGCCAAATAAAATCTGTATCAAAACCTACAATATCTTTTAAAACGTAATAACAATCATAATCACAATTAGAGCCCGGAAAAACTACCACCCCAGCTTTCATTATTTATCACTCACATATTTTATAGTATATTCTTCTATTATAGGGTTTACCAACAACTTTTCTGTTAATTCTTTTATCTTATCCTCATATTTTCTGACTTTATCAAATTCTATTTCTATTATTTTACCTACCCTTACATCATTTACAAAATCATAACCCAATTTGGACAAAGACCCAAGTACCGCCTGACCCTGTGGATCTAAAACCACCTCTTTTAGCTTAATAGTAACAATAGCTTTCATCAATCCATCTCCTAAAAGTATTAGATAGTTAGAACGAAACGATATTACAAAAAAGTTCTCTACATATCAAGAAAAACTTTTAAAATAAACTACAAACTACCCGCAAGAAGCTTTCCACTTAAAAAACTCATATAATGATCTCAAACCAAAACCAGTACCACCTTCACCATAAATTTTATGACAATCGTCCATAAATGCTGTCCCAGCTATATCAAAATGAGCCCAAGGTACACCTTCTATAAATTCATCCAAAAATAATGCTCCAATTATTGCTCCAGCTTCTGTTCTTTTCTTGGATATATTCTGTATATCAGCGTTTTTACTTTTTATTCTTTCCTTATAATTTTTATGTAAGGGTAGCCTAACAATATACTCCACATTTTTATCAAAAAACTGGCTTAACTCTGTGAACAACCTATCATCATTACAAAAACATCCAGCTATATCTGACCCCAAAGCTGTCACACATGCTCCAGTAAGAGTTGCTAAATCGATAAGCAAATTAGGTTTTTCTTTTATAGCATACGAAATAGCATCAGCAAGTATCAAACGACCTTCAGCATCTGTATTTAGAATCTCCACTGTTTTACCATTAAATGATTTTATTATATCCCCAGGGCGATAGGCCTCAGCACCAATAGTATTCTCTACCAATGGGATATACCCAGTTACATTTAGAGGAAGCTTGTTTTGAGCAATGGCATTAACAAGCCCCAAAACTGTCGCAGCTCCAGCCATATCTGATTTCATACTCTCTATGCTACCTGTTGGTTTGAGGTTTGTTCCCCCAGAATCGAAAGTTACTCCTTTCCCCACTAAAGCATAATTATCTGCTCTACCCCCTTTATACCTGAGGATAAGAAAGCGCGGTTTGTTTTCACTCCCTTTACCAACATAATATAACAAATTCATGCCTAATGACTTAATCTCTTCTTCACCAAATACCTCTATAAACACATTATCAGGTAATATCTCTTTTGCAATCTCACAAAAAGTATTCGGTGTAAGTTCATTTGGAGGCATATTGATAAGGTCTTTGACTTTGTATATGCAGATGAATATATTTTTTAACTCTTGCAATAAATCGCAACTTAAATACTGCATAAAAGACTTATTCAAAACTATTTTTAGGTCAGTACGACTACATATATCTGTTTTATACAGATCAAAAGAATAATAGGCAAAAAGGATCCCCTCTAAAAATTGGTAAAAAGATCTACTATCCATATCTTCTTTATCAAGATAATGTACATATATTGAATCATAACCCTTTTTATCAATCAACTTTAAAACCTTATGCCCCATCTCTAGAGCATCTTGTGATGAGAAACTACCTTTATTAAAAGGGATAATCACCACATTTACGAGATTATCATTGTAAACAAAACTGTATTTCTTAGGCTCCTTATCCTTTAATTCATCTTTTGTACAGATTTCATTCAAAAGAAGACTAAAGTTATTATCAACATCTTTTATAAATTTATTATCAACTTCTAAAAAAAATAAATAATTTTTATAAAAAGCACCTTCATCAAATGAAATTTCAATCATCGATTCTCCACACCTATTTTTTTTTCAATTCATTAATTAAAGCAAGACTATCTTCAGCCAAAGCAGATTTTGGATATTTAGTCAATAAATTACTAAGCACCTCTCTTCCATTAACGATATCACCTTTCTCAAGGTAATTCAGTGCTGATTTAAATAGCTCCAACTCTTCATCACCAACCTCATCTTTACCGGCCCAATATAGCTCATCCTTACTTACCTGTTCTTCAGCTTTTACTCCAGCTACAGCAATTTTCGTATTATCTCTTGCTCCTTTTAGCTTCTCCAAATTCTCTATTTTAGTTTTAGACTTAGCTATTAACTGCTGAGTATCAGCATAGGTATACACCATACAGATAAGTAAGAAAAAAAAGAGAAAAAACACCTTACCTTTCATATTGAAAACCTCATTTTTTTATTTCAAGTAACTTTTGCTCCCAAGTTCTTGCACTTGTTTTATCCATTAATTTTTCATACGCTGAAATGATATTATAGATATAAACATAACTATTTGACATCTCATAAGCCTTTTTATACATATCTATTGCTTCCTTATATCTTTTCTTATAATAATAGAGGTTACCTGTATCGTTGTAAAATTGAGGGGTTTTATAACCAGCTCTCATTATAATATCCGCTACAGTTATAGCATCATCTATCATCCCCTGAATGAAAAGTCTATACAATAGATTTTCCACTTTATAATCAGGGTTCTTTATATACTCCAAGACAAATGTATCTCTGATCTTTTTCAACTCACTTATTGATATATTATAATTAGATTGAAAGTTCACCGGTAAAGACAGATTCAATTTTTCTAGCTCGAATGTTGGAGGTTTGTAAATTTCCCAGCCCTTTTCTGTAAGGGTTACAGTCAACCCTTTGTTATAATTTTTTTTATAAAGGTTCAAACCTTGCCTCCAAGCATCATAAAAGGATGAGTTTATAAGAGTAGATTCAATAGGCAAAAACAATCTCCCATCGATATCAACAAAATCGTCACCTTTTAAACCAAAATACGAAACCTCTGTTGAGCGAATACCACTATCAAACATAAGCAATATATGACCAGGAAAATCAACAAAAGCAGTCTTAATACCAAGGCTCTCAAGCAATGAACTCAAAAGAGCTACTAAATCATCACAATCACCTGTTTTTCTCTTAAGGGTATCAGAAGGATACTGTACATAATCAATAGCATCTATATGTCCTGACACAACAGAATAAGGACTATTAGGGTCTTGTTGATACTTGATTCCATAGGTTTTCAAAAACTCGAACACAGCCACACCCAATGAAATATTGTTATTAATAAATCGATTGGGGATGTTATTAACAATCAGTCTACTTATATCTAAAATATTTGGATCTCTAGGTGTAATGAAAGTCGCAAGTTTTTTCTTATCATCCCATATCAAAGCATTTTTCTCAAATATATTAAGGACACCAACTGCTTTTATCTCATTTTGATTCCCATCCAAAACATAACTCACTTTTATCTCCGCTTGAAACTTTGAATTTTCAGTTAACTCTAACACCTTGTTGTTAAATACGGCATTAAGTTTTAATACTATAGACTTATTTACATCCAGTAACTCTAAAACATTTTCTGTGGGAAAATCCATATAACCTTTAACAAATAATGAGTACTTTATGTTATGCAATGGCTTTCCTGTGTTATTTTTCAAAGAAATTTCCATAACAGGATTTTCAGAATATGACTTATATTGATTTACAAAGACATTGTACGATTTCAACACAGCTAATGTTACGGGAGATTGACTTTTTGCAGATAGATAGTTTGATTTAACAGTTAATCGCTTATCATCTTTTGCCATATCTCTTTCATAGGCTAATAAAGTCCTTTCGACCTTATCTTTAACTTTATTGAAAGCATCTACCAATGCGGATTTCTTACCCTCCTCCTCATTAATATGATAAGCTGTTCCACCTTCTGTCAATACAGCATATTCCCTCTCTAAAAAGACATCAGAAAACCGTATCTCCACATTAGCACTGAACAGATTAAGGGTGCTACCCAATTTGCTTGGCAGTTGCTTTGCATCAGATTTTAGAAATATTATTAGATCTGCCATATTATCTTTTGCTTTTGCATAATAAACACCTAAATCACATATTTCATATTTAAGATCAGTTGTTTCAAATTTATGTTTCTTCAATAGCTTTCTTACCTCATCAGAAACAAAATTTACATTACAAGTAATATAAGCAATTCTGGTATCTTTTTTATCCTCACCAAAAAATCCTAAAGATCTTAGATCATCTTTTAATTGTTGTTCATCAAGAGCATAAATAAAATATACTGAAGTTGAAATATCTGTCGATAACTTACTTACAGGATATACAAAAGGTACATACTTGGAAGTCGTTGTAAAAATCTTTTTATCCAACTCAGCAAGCTTATTTTTATCTAACTCTAAAACTAAATCATCAACAAGTTCTTTTAAAGCTTTAAGCTCCATTCTTTTAGCCAATACCTGCTCGACGTTATCACTCAATCCAACAGAAGGTGCCTTGATATCCGAGATTTTTATTATAAAACGTGCGTTCTTGCCCTTAGTTAGATTATTGTTAACTATCTCCCTAAATCTAAGATCAGTTTTATTCAACAATTCACTACCAGCTTCATAAGAAACATACTTACTATATATGTAAGCAAAAAATTCAAGAGGAGTAAGATTCTTTAAATCAATTACACGTTCGATCTTTCCTATGATATCCCTTATAGCTTTTTGATCATCTTTGATAGCAACATTGACAAGTTCAATTTTTAGCGAGTCTATATAATCATGTTTTAAACCATTCAAAGATTTTTTAAAAGGGAATATTGTTAACACATCAACATTAGAAGAAAATCCATTTATTATATCACTAAGGTTTTTAGAAAGATGATCGTCGAATTTTACCTCTCGAAGATGTAAAGGATTACTACTTTTGATATAAAAATTATTTTTACCAAAAGTGATACCTTTTTCATCTATAACACCACTAACAAAATTAACTGCTAACTCATTACCCTCAAATCTGAACGTGCCTATCAAATTTCCATCTTGGATATCAGCCCCTATATGGGATTGTTTTATAGTCAGAGACGAGGCATCTACCTTGCCACCTCTTACTATCTTTAACCCTTTATTATAATTCCTAATTTCAACATTCTTAAATGTTGCACCACTATTTGATACCTGTAAAGTTTCCCCACCCTCCAATATAGCATGTTCAATTAAAATAGCAGCATCACCAGCATCCTGAACAATCAAATGATAACCCTTACCTTTGATGGTTACTTTTTCAGATATACTTCCAGCAAGTCTCACTTTACCATTAACTGTTAATGTCACATTATCAAATAACTCTATTATAACCCCGGGTTCAGCAGTAACCTCTACACCTTTTGAAACAACCGTATTAGTAACCACCCTATAAGGGCTACCCTCTTTATAAAGAACAAGATTTTCTTTAATTTCACTGGCGACCTCTGTTGGTCCTTTTTTAACATAATAAAACTTTATTTCAGCAGGTTGACTTAAATTCCCAGCAAGATCTCTTGCAAAAACCCTATAATAGTATGTTTTTCCAACAGTAGCGTTATCATCGAAAAATTCTGGCACTTGAGTAACCCCAATCTCCACAAACTCACCTGTTTCGCTTCTCATAATAAGAAAATCTTTTACATCCTCCAACTTCTTCCAACTAAGCTGCACTCTATCTTTTAGCCCATGAACTTTTAAATTTTTAACTTCAGATGGAGGGATAGAATCCAATTCGATGGGATGAAAAACAGTAAAATTGTTTTCAAGCTTCGACTTTGGGCTGAATAAAGTAACTTTCATCAATTTATTTTTAACGTTGTCCCCTTGATTAACAATATACTTCCCCACATAATTGCCAGGCTCTATCTCGGTAAGAGGAATATTTTTAGCTACATCAGGAATTTCAAAACTGCCAATACAATTTGGCTCACCTTTCATGGCCACTAAAATCTCAGAATTCAATCGGAAGGGGCTATCTTTAGCATTAGTAATCACAGAAAAGATAACTGGTGGCTTCCTAACAACTGCTACCTTAGGTTCTGGGATCCCTTTAGCCATCTCCCTAAATAATCTATCCATAAGGGATATCTTTACTGAATCTCTCAAAACCAATGCGGAAGAAATTGCTGTAGATATAGCTCCCCATGGAGAAAGGGGTACACCACCACTTCTTTCTGCCACAGACTCTTCCTTTTCCCAAATCAATTCCCCAGTATCACCTGCAACTAATTTGGCTTTAACTTTTATAGACAAACTTCCATAAACACCAGCATATACCTTTTCTATTGAAATCACCTCTGCATAAAACAAGCCATCTACCCCTAACCTTTTAGCTAACGTAGCATTATCCAAATCAAACCATTTTTTACCTGTTTCCTTTTCCAAAATAGCTAATTTTTCATCAATTTCATCCAATTTAATATTTTCAAATTTTTTAGAAGAAATATGATTGTTAAATGTTATTCTTAATTCTTTTTTATCCTCATCTGTTCCCTCGCCAACAAAAGGTAACACAGCCACTGTTTTGGGAACATTATCTTTATTAAAAAGGCCTACTGCTGTATCTTTTAATGTTTTAATAGTGTTCAATAAACTAGTAGCATATGACACCTTATATATAAACAGTAGTAAAATAAAGATATAACCTACCCTTTTTAACACCCCGTGTATCATATGCCACACTCCCTTACAATAGCTTTACATGTTAACAATGGTATCTACATATTTCAGAATTTTCATTTCTATATCTTCATAGTTCATTTTCTTTCTCTTTAAAATACTCACAGCATCTATATACCTTTCTATAGCTTCTAATATACTATTCTCTTTTTCTAAATCTTGAGCCTGTTTAATATAACGACTTTCAGGATCTTTAAACAAAGCCCTTGTTTCATTTTTTATCTTAACAACAGCTTCATCCTGTGCTTTTTTAAGTAACTCAGCATCAGTGGGCAACTGAGCCACTTTGAAAGGAATTTTAAAATCACCTATCTCTATACCTTCACTGGATTCATCAATAGCATCCTTTTTTATATCAACAATCCCTGTATGAACAAGCTTACCATTCATATCAACTATACGATAACTAATACTCAACACAGCAACTTTTTTAAAGTATTTTACATTATACTTCACATCTTCAAAAACAGGTTTTTCAATGTTTCTAGATGGGGCAGGAGGTATCTCTTTCCCCTCTTTTTCTAACTTTGAAGCAAGTTTTTGCCAGTCTTCATACTCTGGATTTGGAACCAACTCTGTCTTTGTTTTCACTCTAATAGATTTTTTACCTTCTTGCATGGTTGACTCTACCTTATACTCCAGTACATCCCCAAGTAAAAAATAGTCTGCACTAGCTATTTTTAACCCACCTGTCTTCTGGGCAGCTTGGGATGCTAAATTAAGTTCAAATTCCTTTAACAAGACATCTGTTGATTCCCTTTCAATAATTTTAAGTTCATCTTTTAAATCGTTATATAAACTAAGCATAATATTGGATGTGAACAAACCTCCAGCATCAGGTGCATTTTTGGGACTTTTAAAAGGTATTATAGCAAGGCTTTTTATTGACCTGGCAGCAATTTTATCATCAAGTTTTTTTAGGTTTTCTTTTAGTTCAGGATAGGCAGGGTTAAGATTGAACAGTAGTCTATAATAAAGATATGTCAATCCTAATCTATCAGCATCTTCAGCTTTTTTAGCTTTTAAGTATAGGGTATCATAATATTTACTTAACTCTTTTTTAGGAACTTTAACCAAACCACGCTTTTCAACCGGTATCTTAGTTATTAAATCAAATGCCTTTTTGAAATTATCATAAGCCTGCCACACAAAATCCTGCTGAGAATAATCTAAACCAACTTGAAAGTAAAATTCAGAAAACTCTGCTAATGCTTTGTTATACAGTTCTTTTACTCTGACTGTGTCATCGGGATACTCCATTGCAATATTATATGCCTTTATAGCCTCTTCAAATTTCTTCTGCTTTTTCAACTCCTCAGCTTTCTTAATATAATAATCAGCATTATCTTTTTGCTCCGCCTCAGCTTTTAATCCAGCAATATTCTGATAACCACTATCTATTTCGTAGAGCTGATCAATCATAGGTTTTGCCTTTCTCCATTGATCAGTCTCAGCCAATTTTAGTATTTCTGGGTATAAAGTTGTTAAAGCTGTATTTTTGATTTCATTTATCTTCAGATTAAAGAAAGAATTATCGATATAAGCATTTTCATTCAATAAACTTACGGCTTTAGCATATTCTCTATTTTTAAGATATTCATCCATCTGCTTTATAACACTATCTTTTTTTGATATTGTAAGCCTCCTCTCATTTGAGAGCTGAGCAGCAAGCTTATCGACCTGGTTTTTTTCAATATTAAACTCATAAAGAGATTTTACATCCTCTTCAAACTTGACAATCAACCCTATTGGTATCAAAGGAGTTTTAGATTTAATTGACCTAATTTCATCATTTATACTGTTAAATTTCTGATCAAACAATATTTTATTTAATTTTCTGTATTCCTCACAATATTCCTTATTTTCTGGAACCTTAGAACAAAGATCCTTATAAATTTTATAAGCTTCCTCTAATCTATTGGCAGAGGCTAACTTTTTAGCATTTTCAAAACTTTCCCTGAAAGGATCGGGTGCACAAGCATAGATTAAGACAACCAGTATCGAAAACAAAAATATATTTCTCACCATCACACACCTCCTATTGAAATTATAACATAAAATGCTACCAAAAACCACATCTTTTTGTTACTATAATTTTTATTGATTTCTAAAAAAAAAGATTATATGAATATATAAAAATTACAAAGGCAGATACAAGATGAACATTTATTTAGGGACTAGTGGTTACAAGTTTGATGACTGGATTGGGGTTTTTTATCCAAACAGTATAAAAAAAGTAGAAATGTTAGAGTACTATGTAAAACATTTTAATCTACTCGAACTTACGTTTACCTACTACAAAATGCCATCTTATGGAGAGATTAAAAACATATTAGATAGAAGCGGTAGTAATACCGTTTTCACGATAAGGCTACCACACTTTTTCCAAAAAGATAAATTCACTTCTGAAGACGTAAAGAATTTCTACATTGCCATCTCCCCCATCATCGAATCAAACAGACTATATGCACTTTTTTCTGACTTCCCATACAAATTCACCGCATGCAAAAAGAACTTTGAATACATACTAAAATTAAAATCTACCTTCCAAAATCATCCCCTGTTTGTAGAACTACCCAACAGGACATGGTACAAAGAAAGATTCATCTCTGACTTTAGAAATAGTAGTATAGGTTTGATAACCCTTGATCTACCACCCATTGTTGGTTTTGCACCCTATTACCCTTTTATCTTAGACAATAAAATCTATTTAAGGTTGTACGGTAAAAGTGAGCTCTGGCTTACCCCCGAAACTAAAGAACTCAGCTATAACTATCCTAAAAACTTTCTCGAAAAGCTCGCAAACGATATCAAAAAAAGAGAAGATGTGGAAAATATAGCTATTTCTTTCTGCAATGTGGTAGATGGTTACGCACCTTTAAACGCATTGGATTTAAAAGATATGATCAGAGGTAAAAACAGTGAAAAAAATATATGAGGAATACAAATTAAGATTCTCTAAATCCAAAAATATCTTCAAGCGATATCAAGCTGTATTTCCAAAAGGTGTAAGCCATGACATACGTTTCTTTACCCCTTTTCCATTTATTGTAAAGAGTAGCAAAGGCCCCAAAATCACCACAATAGATGATATAGAGTTAATTGATCTTTGGATGGGCCACTACACAAATATATTAGGGCATGCCAACACATCTATCATTGATGAAATCAAAGAAGTATCAAGAAAAGGTATCCAGATGGGTATATTAAACGAATATCAACTGCTATTAGCAGAGAAAATAAAAGAAGCTGTCCCCGAAATGGAAACTATGCGCTTTTGTACCTCTGGTACTGAAGCAACCATGTATGCCACAAGGGTTGCCAAAAGCTATACCAAAAGGGATATCGTTGCTAAGATTGAAGGTGGCTGGCATGGCGGAAACACCGATTTATCCTTTGATATAAAACCACCTTACAAAGGGATGAAAGAAAATATAATATCACTACCCTTTAACGACACTACAACCTCTTTAGATATCCTTTCAAAGATAAAAGGGAACCTGGCAGCCATAATCCTTGAACCAATATTGGGAGCTGGTGGAGGTGTAAAAGCAGAAGAAGAGTTTCTAAAAGAGATAAGAGCCTTTTGTGATAAGAATGGAACATTGCTCATATACGATGAAACAATTACCGGGTTTAGATTTAGATTTGGAAGCATTTGGCCCATTTTTGGTGTAAAGCCAGATCTATTTACTTTTGGGAAAATAGTAGGTGGGGGCTTTGCTATAGGAGTTTACGGAGGCAAAAAAGATATCATGGATGTTATTAAAAAAGGGGAAATTATCACAGGTGGAGGTACATTTTC
The DNA here is from genome assembly GCA_026415135.1 of Calditerrivibrio sp. Lineage (NCBI taxonomy): Bacteria > Pseudomonadati > Deferribacterota > Deferribacteres > Deferribacterales > Calditerrivibrionaceae > Calditerrivibrio > Calditerrivibrio sp. The sequence goes on from JAOAHS010000040.1 coordinate 28,801, forward strand.
CGAACATATTTTATCTATGGCTGCAGGATACAAAACCCTATCCCTTTTAGAAAAAAAGGATTATAATAGGCTCAACAACAAAGGAGAAAAACTCAAAAAGACGATAGAAGGTTTCATCCCAAAAAATATTAATGCTTTTGTTTCAGGATACGGTTCTCTTTTATCTATACATTTTCTTACAAGAGGAGATATTCAAAAAAATAAGCCATCCTCCTTTTTAAGCTATTTAGACTATGAAAAAGAAAGCCTGTTTAAAATAGCTATGATTCTTAACGGTGTCTACACAATGCATTCTGGGGGCTGCATAACCTTTGCCCACAAAAAGACCGATATTAATCAGATAATCTTAGCCTATAAAAACTCATTTGAGGCATTGGCTGATGGATAAAAATAAAAAAGCTACTGCTTTAAGATACGACGCTGAAAAGGATAAAGCACCAAAAGTTGTCGCCAAAGGTAGAGGTCTAATCGCAGAGAAGATATTAGAAAAAGCAAAAGCCCATAATATTGAAATAAAAGAAGATCCCGACCTACTCGAGGTTCTTTATAAACTCGATATATATCAGGAGATCCCTGAAAATCTCTATAAAGCAGTAGCAGAAATCTTATCTGAGGTTTATAAAATCAATAACAGAAGAAAAAGCAAAACATAGGAGGCAGCTGTGGAATATTTAAAATCTTTAAAAAATAAAAATGTTTTGATTACGGGTGCATCAAGTGGTATAGGTGAAGCATGCGTTAAAAGATTTGCCCAAGAATCTGCAAATCTCATTTTTTGTTCTAGAAATATCGAAAAGCTATCAAAAATCGATAAGGAGTTAAAGGAGAAATACGACATAAAAACCTTTTACGGTAAAGTTGATGTGAGAAATCTATCAAAAATTCAGGATTTTCTAAAATCGATCCCCCCAGAACTTTCAAACATCGATATTCTCATAAACAATGCTGGGCTTGCTCTGGGGTTAGAAAAGTTTTATGAAGGTAATTATGAAGATTGGGAAACAATGATAGATACAAACATAAAAGGGCTACTATACTTCTCCAAAGAAATTGCTAATATCATGCTAAGCAAAAACATACACGGACATATCATAAACATAGGCTCAATAGCTGGCCTTAGTGCATATCCAAATGGAGCTGTTTATTGTGCCACAAAATCTGCAGTCAGAGTTCTCACAGATGGCATGAGAATGGATTTAGTTGACAAACCGATTAAAGTATCAAATATAGCACCCGGAATGACTGAAACAAACTTCAGCATAACACGATTTCATGGTGATATAGATCGAGCTAAAAAAGTATATGCTGGAATAAAACCCTTATCGCCTGAAGATATAGCAGAGATAGTGGTTTTTACTGCAAAGCTCCCAGAACATGTCCAGATAGGAGAACTCACTGTCACCCCCCTTCACCAATCCCATTCTATGGTAATATACAAAAACATATAGAGGTAAAAAGATGGATGCAAAATGGTTAGAAGAATACTCAGAAAAACTAAAAACAATTGGTCACCCTATAAGGCTAAAAATAGTTTTAGGGTTGATGCACAATGAGTGCAATGTAACAAAAATATGTGATGGTTTAAAGATACCACAGGCTACCACAAGTCAGCATCTTGCAATCCTTAAAAATAAGGGGATTCTCGATTGTGTTAGAAATGGTACCACAGTTTGCTACAAAGTAAAAGATGAAGCAATAAAAGAGATCTTAAAAAGGTTACTTGAGGTCACCAACACAAAATTTGAATGTTAGTTGTTTTAAATGTTGACTTTTTGTAGTAATTTTTGTATAATTTATAAAATTATGGGGGAAATATGTCTTTATATGCTCAGTTGGAGTTTGTTTATTTACAGAATGCTTCTATAAAATCTGTGCCTCTTCTATTTATTATGAATAACAAAGAACGATTTAGAGGCAAGATAATAGATTTTGATCAGTATACCATTATCTGCGATGATTTAGGTTATAAAGTAGCCCATAACAAAAAGGATATAGCAACAATTGCTTCTGTTAAAAATATTATCGATATTGAGTATATAAGTAAGGTCTACTACCAAACCAACCTCGGTAAAAAACCTAAACACTTAAAACCACCTATGCAGGACATATTCCTAAATGAGGTTAGAAAATCTAAATCCCCCGTTACCATATACCTTAGGAATGGAGTGAAAATCAAAGGCAATCTAATTGGTTTTGACGATTATACTATACTTCTATCCTACGAAGATAAACAACAGCTCATATATAAAACGTCTATTTCAACGGTTCATCCTATTTATCAAGAGGGTGAAATAATTAAATACGATGGGGAATAGTATGGATAATGCTAAAATTAAGATCTTGATTGTTGATGATGAAGAACATACCCGCTTAGGTTATGCAGAGGTTTTAAGACTTGAAGGGTACAATGTGGATACTGCAGAAAATGGTCGAGAAGCTTTTTACAAGCTGGAGAAAGAAAACTTTGACGTAATAGTAACTGATCTACGCATGCCTGAATTGGATGGGCTAGCCCTCATCGAAAGAATTCGTCAGATAAAAAAAGAACAAAAAATAATTATAATAACAGCCTTTGGTACCTTCAAGACTTACAAACAGGCAAAAGATGTGGGTGTAACACTTTTTCTGAACAAACCTGTAAGAGCTAAAGACCTCAAAGAAGCGATAAGCACAATTCTTTCGAACTAAAAAGAATACCCCAAGCAATTTACCATTGACATTTTATGAAAAAAGATTTAATGACTGACTAATCAGTCTAATAGAGCCGGAGGATACAATGAAACTGACAAAGGGAATAATCAGCATAATATTTGGTATCATCGCGATAGGTTTGATTTTTTGGGGATATAAAAAACTTATAACCAAGCCACTATCAATGCCTCCTCAGATGCAAATCCAATTTTCTGTGGACGTATATAAAATAGATAAAAGCAAAACACTCGAAATACCCATCGAATATCCAGCCAGAATAGTTCAATTTAGTTCAGTCAATATTGTCTCAAGAGTATCTGGTATATTGTTAAAAAAACATATAAAAGATGGATCCTTTGTTAAAAAAGGTGACTTACTGTTCAGTATTGAGCCTGATTTATACTTAGCTAAAGTTAAACAAGCTGAAGGTAATTTAGAACAAGCCAAAGCAAACCTAATAAGAGCAAAAAGTGAATTTGAAAGAACAAAAAAGTTATACGAAGAAAAGATCAGTAGCCAACAAGATTACGAAAGTGTTCTATCAAACTACGAATCTGCCAAAGCCATACTAAAAAATGCAGAAGGGGCATTGGAAATAGCAAAATTGGAACTAAGTTACACTAAAATATATTCCCCCACTGACGGCATCGCCCATATAAAATTAGTGGATGAAGGTAATTATATAACCCCAGGAACTCATCTAATAACCATAAACAAAATCGATCCAGTCTACATAGAATTTTCAATACCAGATAGCGATAACAAAAAATACTCGATTGTAAGCTCTATTCAAAAGGGTTTAATAAAACCGGTTATCTCAGAGAATAGGTTTGTTGGAAGGTTTGATTTTGTTGACAACCTCATGGAGGCAACAACAGGAACAATTAAAGTAAGAACTATCTTTGATAATAAAAATAATAAGTTAATCCCAGGAGATTTTACAAGATTACTACTATTAGGATTAAAATCGAATGAAGGTGTAAAAATACCTTCAAAGGCTATTATTCAAACTTCATCAGGACCAATAGTTTATGTCGTCAAAAATGGTACAATAGTTGTCAAGCCAATATCCATATTCAGAGAAGAAGGCGATTTCTCAATAGTAAAAGGGGACTTTAATGATAAAGATGACGTCGTGGTCAATAACCTACTTAAAATCAAACCAGGGATCAATGTAAAAGTTGACAGAGTTATAAATCAGGAGCAGAAATAATGTTGTCAAAATTTTTCATAAATAGACCAAGATTTGCCACTGTAATTTCCATTGTAATAGTTATAATAGGTCTTATTGCACTAAAACTTTTACCAGTTCAAGAGTATCCAAGTGTCGTACCACCCACCGTCATGATTCAAGCAGTTTACCCCGGTGCAGATGCTGACACATTAGCGAAAACAGTAGCAGCTCCATTAGAAGAATCGATAAATGGCGTAAAAAATATGATTTACATGACATCTACGGCATCACCATCAGGTATACTTAATATAAGTGTCGTATTTGAAGTTGGTACAGACCCAAAACAAGCAAATGTGGAGGTAAACAACAGAATTCAGATAGCACAGAGCAAACTACCAGAAGAAGTTAGAAGACAGGGTATCACAGTAAGGGAAAGATCTCCCGATATTTTACAGGTCATTGCTTTCACTTCAGAGGATAACTCTCACACTGGTTTGTGGCTAAACAACTACATTAACAATACCGTAGTGGATGAATTAAAAAGGGTTAAGGGTGTTGGTGACGCATTCCTATTTGGTAATCGGGAATATGCCATAAGAATATGGATAGAACCTGACAAATCAGCTAAATACAACATAACAATAAACGATATTCTTAGTGCCATTAGAAACCAAAACATTCAAATAGCTGCCGGTAACTTAGGGGAAGAACCCCAATCGGCAAAAAACAGTTTCACTTACACAATAACAACACCAGGGAGATTAAAAAGCCCAGAGGAGTTTGAAAATATCATCCTTAGGAGTAATCCAGACGGCTCAAAGCTTGTAATCAAAGATATAGCAAAAGTGGAGCTTGGTGCAGAACGATATTTGTTAAAAGCTTTCTATAATGGTAGAGAAATGGCACCTGTAGGTATATTTTTGGCTCCAGGTGCAAATGCTTTGGAAACAGCCAAAGAGGTCAACAAAAAGCTAAAAGAGATATCCTCAAACTTCCCCAAAGGTGTCAAATATACAGTTGCTTATGATACCACAAAATTTATAGAGATTTCGATAAACGAAGTTTTAAAAACTCTCATAGAAGCTTTGATATACGTTACCTTGGTCCTTTTCATCTTTTTAGGTAAAATCAGATCTACAATAATCCCCAGCCTTGCAATACCTGTCTCCATAATTGGTACTTTTGCAGGTATGTACTTGCTGGGTTTTTCTATAAATATGTTGACGCTTTTTGGTTTGATACTATCTATCGGACTAGTTGTTGATGATGCGATAATAGTCATCGAAAACACTGAAAGAATTCTTCATAACAATCCAGGTATCTCTACAAAAGAAGCTACGCTAATGTCCATGAAAGAGATCCAAGGACCAGTGATAGCTAATGTACTTGTTTTGTTTGCAGTTTTTGTTCCTGTGGCGTTTATGGGTGGATTTAGTGGAGTAATGTATAGGCAGTTTGCAGTGACAATCGTAATTTCTATGTTTATATCAGGTATAGTAGCACTTACCCTTACTCCTGCTTTATGTGCCACAATCCTGAAAAATCAGGAAAAACCACCAGTATATCCACTTCAACTTTTCCACAGACTGTTTGAATGGATAACAGATAAATTTTCAAAAACAGTTGCTCTAACGATAAAATATGGAGTTTTCAATCTTATCATATTCTTAGGTCTAACCCTTTTAGCAATAGATATCACAAAAAAAATACCTACAAACCTTGTCCCTGAAGAGGACAAAGGGGCACTGATGATCATATCTTACCTGATGCCAGGCTCCTCCCTCCAAAGAACAGAATTGGTCCAAAAAGAGATAACAGACATCATTCTAAAAGAAGGTAACTTCACCGGTGCAACAGCCATGGCAGGTCTTGATATTGCTGGATTTGCCTACAAATCTGATTCTGCTGTAATGTTTGCTAAACTAAAGGATTGGGATGAAAGAAAAAGAAAAGATCAATCATCCTTTGCACTTGCTGGGAAGCTATACGGTATTTTCTCACAAAACAAAGAAGCCTTAATCTTTCCGGTCAATCCTCCCCCAATAATGGGCATGAGCAATACCGGAGGATTTGAGGTATATCTACAAGATAGAACAGGTGGAGATCCTCTCCTACTGGGTAAATATGTTCAAGAATTAGTAACAAAAGCAAATCAGCGTTCCGAATTAACACAGGTTAGATCAAACTATAATCCTAATGTTCCCCAATATCGCATCTCGGTAGACAAAGAAAAGGCAAAAGCCTATGGTATAGAAATATCCGATATATACTCAACTTTAAATAGTACCTTGGGTACCAGCTATGCAAACGACTTTAATCTCAGTGGTAAAACATACCACGTCAATGTCCAACTGGATGAAAAATATAGAAAAAGTGTTGATGACCTAAGTAACATTTATATAAAAAACAACAAAGGGATAATGATCCCTGTCTCTAATTTTATTGAAATAAAAAAAATAGTAGGTCCAAGTGTCATACAAAGGTTTAACATGTTCAACGCTGCCCAAATCACTGGGCAACCCAAATATGGTTTTAGCTCAGGTGATGCCATCAAAGCAATAGAAGAAGTTGCAAAAGAGGTACTACCTCCTGGATATACTATTGACTATGCTGGTTCTACTTTTCAGGAAAAAAGACAAGTTTCTGAGGGTAGTAGTGCTTTTTGGTATGCAATTCTATTTATCTTCCTCATATTAGTGGCTTTGTATGAAAGCTGGACACTTCCCATAGTCATCTTACTCACTGTACCCATAGCTATATTAGGAGCATCAAGCTTTGTCTTTTTTAGAGGTCTTGCCAACAATGTCTATTTTCAAGTAGGATTGATTACACTTATAGGGCTTACCGCCAAGAATGCTATTCTTATAGTAGAATTTGCCCAGCAAAAAATCAAAGATGGATCTACTATCTTTGAAGCTGCCATCGCAGGATCAAAAATAAGGTTTAGACCAATAATGATGACTGCTTTGACCTTTATATTAGGTGCATTACCCCTTGCTATTGCACAAGGAGCAGGTGCAAACAGTAGAATAGTGGTGGGAACAACTGTTGTTGGGGGTATGATACTTGTTACCTTTGTTGGTATCTTCTGGGTACCCCTCTTCTATTATATATTGATGAACATAAGATCATACTTTAAAAAAATCAAAGCAGGTGAAAAATGAAAAGAGCAATACTGTTTTTTTTATGGCTTATAATGGGATGCTCCCTAACACCAGAATTAAAAATAAATACCCCAAACATTCCAGAACAGATTAAGATAGCCCATTTTAGCTCCAACATAGACTTAAAAAATAATTGGTGGGAAGAACTAAACGATCCTATCCTGAACAGACTTATTGAAGATGGCCTTAAAAACAACAAAGAGATAAAAACTGCTGAAATGAAGATAGATATCGCTTTAGCAACCCTTGGCATAGAAAAAGCCACTCTATATCCAGAGACAAAAGCCTCTAGTAATATTGCAAGACAGAGTGTTAGTCAAGAGGTTTCCCCCTATAAAAAGTCTGTGGATAATTACTTCAACTTAGGGGCTTCATTATCCTATGAATTGGATTTTTGGGGAAAATTAAAAGCCCAGAGAGAGATTGCCAAATCAAACCTAAAAATATCTGTTTTCGATAAACAACACATAGCAAATTCATTAGTAGCAACCATAGCAAATATCTACATCCAGATACGCGCTAATGAAAAGGTTCTATCACTTTTGGATAAGCACGAAAAACTCCATGAAGAAACGGTGGCTTTTAGAAAAAAACAGTTAGAACTTGGCGTCATCAGCGAATATATCTTTGAACAAGCTAACGCACTATTGTTAAACATAAAAAACCAACGACTACAAATCATAGAGAATACGAACATTTTGAAAAACAGCTTATCTTTCTTAGTTTCAAAAGACCCCCAGACTTTAACGAACTTTGACATTAATACCACCACTGCAGACCTCACACCATTTTCTCTCCCAACAAATCTACCTTCAACATTCTTACTGAAGCGCCCAGATATAAACGCAGCAATAGAAAAAATAATATCAGCAAACTACAATATAGCGGTAGCTAAAAGCCTTTACTTCCCCAATATAACTCTTACTGCAAATACCGGCTTCGCCAGCAGTGACCTAACAAATATTGCCCAATCTTCAGCAAACTTTTGGAATATTGGTTCAATCATATATCTACCAATATTCGACTTCGGAAAGATTAAAAACACTGTAAGAAAATCAGAGTTATCAAGAGATATAGAGGTAATAAATTACGAAAAAACCGTTGAAAATGCTTTTAAGGAGGTTAATGAAGCTTTAATCAAAATTAGATCTATTTATACAAGATTAGAACACAAAAAAGATGAGTTAAATAGCCATAAAAAGCTATTAGAAATCTCTAAAAAATATTTTGAAACTGGCAAGACTAGTATATTAGACCTAATAGAAGCAGAAAGAAATTATATCTCAAAAGAGGTAGAGATGATCACCCTAAAAAAGGAGTTAATTCTATCTCAGATAGAGTTTTACAAGGCATTGGGGCTAACTTACCAATGAGTCTTTGATTTTTCATAAAAGATAAGCTTGTTGTCTCCATAAATCCTTTCATCCATAATTAAAAAAAATCCATTTGTAATTGACATTACTTTTGATGATTCTTCCACAATCAATAACCCTTCTGGTTTGAGAACATTATATTTGGAAAAAAGATCCAAAATTTCCATTAAAGAATATTTTTGGTATGGAGGGTCTATAAAGATTATATCAAAAATCTCCCCTTCTATGGACGGGATTTTTTTGAAAAAGTCCCCTTTGATTATTTGATATGATTCTTTATGTAAAAGGGGTATATTTTTCATAAGATTTTTTGTATCTACATCCACAAATACCACACTATCTGCGCCTCTACTTATAGCCTCTATACCCACTGCTCCCGTTCCACAACAAACATCTAAAAAAATTGACTTAACAACCCTGTCGGATATGATGGAAAAAAGAGCACTCCTTAGTTTATCAGTAGTAGGCCTAATTCCAGATCCTTTCGCAAACGATATCTGCCGCCCTTTTAAAAATCCTCCAGTTATCCTCAAAATCTTCTCCTAAAAATTTACTATACCAATTGATATCCTCTACTACTTCAAGCTTTGGGAATATTTTTTTAATTATATTCTTATATCCGTTAAAAAACCCGGGAAGAACATTATATTTCTCTGCAAAAGAAATCATAGCCACCGTTTTTACTAACTCACCCATAGCAGAGTGATAAAACCCAGCTACTATAGCAGATTTCAATTCCGATGAGTCCTGTAAACCAACACGAATAACCTCTATATGATGACCTTTGAAATATACAAAAGCCATTGATGTTAAAGCAAGCGTTATTGAAGGGCTATAAGGGCAAAATGCCCCTTGATTATAGATCTCTTCAAGCGGTGAATTTTTTAAAACAACTGTAGGGTATATCCTGACAAAATCTGGTCTCATACTACATACATCAATGACAGTAGTCCAAAAGTCATCAATACTTTCAGCAAACATACCCACCATAATCTGATGCCCAAGAGTAAACCGCTCTTTTACCCTTTTTGAAGCAGTTATAATGTCTGTTTTAGTGTAGTTTCTTAGATTAGCTTTTAACACTTTGTCTGAAGTAGATTGGACACCCATCTCCACCGTTTTTACCTTATTCAACACCAATTCCTCCAATACCTCCTCACCCAAACAATCTGGTCTTGTAGATATTCTGATATTACAAAACCCATACCTATGAGCCAATCTATAAGAGATATACCTATGTTCTTTTTCCATACATGTAAAGCTACCACCATAAAAAGCGATCTCATCCCAGTCTTTTTCATATTCTAAATAAACTTCAATCTGTTTGATTAGAGTCTTTTCAAAATCATCTATTTTCACTCCAGAAATACGCTCCTGATTGCAAAAAAGACATCTATTGCGACATCCAAAGAAAGGTATAAAAACAGGTAAAATCTTAGCTTTTTTCATTAAGCATTAAAAAGGCTTTTTTCGCTGCATCTTGTTCTGCTTTTTTCTTGCTTTTACCTTCACCAGTGCAGTAATAATAACCCTTTATAAAAAGATCCACAACAAATGTCTTATCATGTTCGGGACCAGTTTCATATTTTAACACATACTCAGGCAGATCTTCAAATAGTTTCTGGGTAAGTTTCTGAAGTTCACTTTTATAGTCTGTAAACTTATTCAACTTAATAACTTCATCAATCTTTTCAGAAGCTATTTTTATGATAAACCTACGGGCCTCATTGTACCCCCCATCAAGGTACATTGCTGCAACAACAGACTCAAATATATCACACAAAATAGAGGGTCTCCTACTACCTCCAGCAATGAGTTCACCTCTACCTAATCTTATAAATCTTCCAAGATCGATCTGTTGAGCTATCTGACTTATAAATTCCTCACTGACAAAATATGCCCTATACTTAGAAAGCACCCCTTCGTCAAATTCTTTGTATTTAATGGTAAGATACTCAGATATTATGAGCTGTAAAACTGCATCCCCCAAAAACTCCAGCCTTTCATAGTTTCTGTTTAATTTGTTTTCATACGAATAAGAGGAATGAGTAAGAGCTTCCAAAAGAAGCTCCTTGTTTTTAAACTCATAGCATAAAATATCGGTGATATTCTCACTATCACTCATATTTTTTTATTAACAACGATGCGTTAGTTCCTCCAAACCCCAAAGAATTTGATAAAGCATACCTTATCTCTGCCTTTTCAGCTTTGTTAGGAACATAGTAAAGATCACATTCTGGGTCCTGATTATCAAGATTTATAGTTGGATGTAGTATCCCGTTATAAATACTTAAAGCACAAACTGCAAGCTCTATACTCCCAGCTGCACCAAGAGTGTGCCCTGTCATAGATTTTGTAGAATTTATCTTAAGCTTGTAAGCATGTTCACCAAAGGCATTTTTAATTGCCTTTGTTTCTATGACATCGTTATAGGGTGTTGAAGTCCCGTGGGCATTTATATAATCAACAACATCCGGTGCAACCCCAGCATCTTTTATTGCCATAAGCATACATCTTCTTGCTCCATCACCTGTTTCATCGGGGGCAGTGATATGAAAGGCATCTGAGGTCAAACCATACCCAACAATCTCTGCATAGATTCTGGCACCACGTTTGATGGCATGCTCCAACTCTTCAAGGATCAAGATCCCTGCACCTTCACCCATGACAAATCCATCCCTGTCTTTATCAAAAGGTCTACTTGCTTTTTCAGGTTCTTCGTTTCTCCGTGATAGAGCTTTCATATTAGCAAAACCACCAAGTGCAGTAGGGGTGATAGCACTTTCACATCCACCTGCAAACATAAGATCCGCATCACCCCTTTGGATGATTTTAAAAGCATCACCAACAGCATGGGCACCAGTAGCACAAGCAGTAACTACACTTGTATTTGGCCCCTTGAGTCCATACCTTATAGAGACAGCTCCACTTGCCATATTTATAATAGAAGATGGTATAAAAAAGGGTGATATCCTACGGGGACCTTTTTCCATATAGGTTTTGTGGGTTTCCTCAATTGTAGAAAAACCACCAATACCTGAACCGATTATGACCCCTGCCCTTTCGCTTTCGATCTTTTCTACATCAAGATCAGCATCTTTCCTTGCCATCTCAGATGCAATCATACCAAAAAGTACAAATCTATCGAATATCTTTATATCTTTTTTATCCACAAAATCTTCATAGTTCAGATTCTTTACCTCTGCAGCAATTTTAACAGGAAATTCGGATGTATCAAAATAGGTCACTAATCCTACTCCACTTTTACCAGCAATCAAATTGTTGAAGGTTTCTTCTGTTCCAATCCCAACCGGTGTAAGGAGGCCTATACCTGTTATAACAACCCTTCTTTTCATAATTCCTCCAGAGTCTAATTTTGGGGTAATACAAAATGAACACCCATGACCCCAAAAACAGGGGCCATGGTGCAAAGTTTAACCAACAATCTTAGAGATATGATCAATAGCATCCCCAACAGTTTTTATCTTTTCAGCAACATCATCAGGGATTTCGATATCAAACTCCTCTTCGAGGGCCATGATAAGCTCCACTGTATCGAGGGAGTCAGCACCCAAATCATCGATAAAAGATGCTTCAGGTTTTACTTGAGCCTCATCGATATTAAGTTGCTCAGCTATGATCTTTTTCACTCTTGATGCAACATCAGCCATAATTATGCCTCCTTTTATTGTATTAAAAATACATACCACCGTTTACATGTAATACTGTTCCAGTTATATAGTCGGCGTCTGAAGATGCCAAGAACAAACAAGCTTTCGACACATCTTCTGCTTTACCAAAGTATCCCAAAAGTATTCGAGATAGCATAGCATTTTTAACATCTTCTGGAAGATCTTTTGTCATCTCAGTTTCTATAAAACCGGGCGCTATAGCATTTACCCTTATACCACGTCCAGCCAATTCTATCGCTGCAGATTTGGTCAAACCGATCAATCCACTTTTACTAGAGATATAGTTTGCTTGTCCAACATTGCCAGAAAAAGCGACTACACTTGAAATATTAATGATCTTACCATATCTTTTTTTCATCATACCTTTTGAAGCAGCTTTTAAACAATTAAAAGCACCTTTAAGATTCGTATTTATTACAGAATCCCATTCATCAGACTTCATTCTCATGATAATATTATCTCTGGTTATACCTGCATTATTAACGAGAACATCAACATAACCAAATTTTTCCTCAATCCTATCAAACATATCTTTTACTTCATTTTCATCCGCAACATCACATTTGAATGCTTCAGCAACATAACCTTGGGAAATTAACTCATCTTTAAACTGTAAAGCAGGTTGTTCACTTGAAGCATAATTAATACAGACTTTAGCCCCATTAGCAGCAAAATCTCTTGCAATAGCCTTGCCAATACCCCGCGATGCACCAGTTACTAAGACCACTTTATCCTTAAACATTTAACCCTCCAAGTGTTGCAATATCCTCAACCTTACCTATGTTAAAACACCTTACATTTTTATCTATTTTTTTTATAAGACCTGTTAAAACGTTACCAGCACCAACTTCCACAAAAGTATCAACACCATCTTTTATCATATTTCTTACCAAATCAGTCCACCTTACGGGAGCTGATACTTGCTTTATTAGGTTAAGTCTCACCTCATCAGAACTAATCTCTTTACTTGCCTCCACATTGCTATAGATTGGAGTGCGAAGATCAGTGATCCTTACTTTTTGCAAATACTCTGCCATTTTTTCCTCGGCAGGTTTCATCAAAGAGCAATGAAAAGGTGCACTAACAGGCAACTTAATTACTTTTCTCCCGCCCTTTTCTTTTATCTTTTCTATAAATAGATCTACAGCTTCAGCATGACCTGCCACTACCAACTGGGCATCGGAATTGAAATTGGCTGGTTCCACCACAAAACCGTCTTTCGAAATCTCCCTGCAGGTTTCTAATATTATGTTTTCATCCATCGATAAAACAGCAGCCATCGCCCCAACACCTACAGGAACAGCACTTTGCATAAACTTACCTCTGTTATGGACAGCTAAAACAGCATCTTCAAAGCTCATACCCCCTGCGGCGACAACTGCAGAATACTCCCCTAACGAATGCCCAGCAAATAGATCAGCGTTTATTTTATCTTTTACTAACTCCCAAACTGCCACACTTACCGTCAAAAGGGCTGGCTGGGTATTATAAGTTATCTTCAGTTCATCCTCAGGCCCTTCAAACATTATCCTGGACAAGCTATACCCAATCAGTTCGTCGGCTTTTTCAAAAAATCTCCTACATTCTTTATACTGATCAAAGAGATCTTTCCCCATACCTACATATTGAGACCCTTGGCCGGGAAATACCACAGCAATCTTACCCATTCACAACTCCTTTTTTCAAAATGTAAAAAGAGTAGAACCCCAAGTTAAACCACCACCAAAAGCAGCAGAAACAATATTGGCACCTTTTTTAATTCTTCCATCCCTTACAGCAATATCAAGCGCCGTAGGTATGGTAGCTGATGAGGTATTGCCAAACTTATCTAAAGTAACTATAACCTTATCATTGGAAAGATTGATCCTTTTGGCAGCAGCTTCAATAATCCTAAGATTTGCCTGATGGGGGATAAAAAAATCTACATCTTCATACCTTAAACCACTTGATTCCACCGCCTTTGCCGTTGCTTCAGCCATAGCTCTCACAGCTATTTTAAAAACCTCATTCCCTTTCATTTTTATAAGGTGATCATCTATATTTTTATTTTTCCTTTCCCCCATAAAATTGGTACCCAAACTATCAAGGGTAAGCAACCCACTTGCGGAACCATCAGCATTTAAGTGAAAGGATCTAAAACCTGGCTCATCACTCCTCGTCATCACAACAGCCCCAGCTCCATCTCCAAAAAGGATACATGTATTCCTATCGCTCCAATCTACTGTAGCCGATATCCTCTCAGCACCAATCACAAGTAGATTATAAGCCAAACCATTTTTTATCATAGAGTCAGCCACAGCCAAAGCATAGATAAATCCAGAACAAGCAGCAGACATATCAAATGCAAAACAGTTATTTTTTAGTTTAAGATGGTCTTGTATAAGACAAGCAGTCGACGGCATTATAGTATCAGGAGTAAATGTAGCTACTATGATGCCATCTATATCATTTCTATCTATATTTGCCATCTCTATAGCTTTTTCAGCAGCTTTTGTTCCTAAAATGGAGGTCGGCTCATTATCTGAGATCCTTCTCTCTCTGATACCTGTTCTGGTCAATATCCACTCATCGCTAGTATCCACCATCTGCTCAAGATCTTTATTAGTCAAAACCTTTTCAGGAAAATAAGAACCAGTACCGATGATCCTTGAATATACCATAAGAACCTCACCCTTGGATTTGTGAAGCAATATTTTTAACTTTGTCCTTTAAACTGCTCCAAAAAGTCTGTTCTCCATTACATTCAACATTAAGCTTTATATCCTCAGCTATATGCGTATTGACTTTATTTAAAGCAAGCTCATACGATACTCTAATACCATTTTTTACAGCATTGGCATTAGAACTTCCGTGCCCTATTATAACTATGCCATCTACACCAAGAAGAGGTGCACCACCATACTCTGTATAGTCTGTCCTTTTTTTGACCCTTTCAAATGCACCCTTCGCAAGAAGAGCACCAATCTTAGAAATAAAACTCCTCTTTAACTCCTCTTTTAGCAAAGTTGCGATATAACCTGCAGCTGCTTCACTCGATTTTAGTGCTATATTCCCAGTAAATCCATCACATACGATCACATCTGCTACACCTTTAAAGATCTCCTTAGCCTCAACATTCCCTATAAAATTTATCACATTAGAGTTTTTCAGCAATGAAAAAACAGATTTTGTTAACTCATTCCCTTTAACATCTTCCTCACCTATGCTTAAAAGTCCAACCTTTGGGTTATCCAGCTTTAAGATATATTTTGCATAGGCTTTACCCATAATAGCAAACTGAAGAAAATGAATAGGTTTACAATCAACGTTAGCTCCTACATCCAGTATTATAGTCTTAGACCTTATATTAGGAAAGACAGCACCTATAGCCGGTCTATCAACACCTTCAATTGTTCTTAAAATAAGCTTTGCCACAGCCATCATAGCACCGGTGTTACCAGCGCTAAAAAAAGCATTGGCCTCACCATTTCTTACCAGTCTCATCCCCACATGCATAGAAGAATTCCTTTTTCTTCTTGCTGCTAATGCCGGGATATCATCCATTCTTATCTCTTCCTCTGCATTAACAATAAATAATCTATCTAAATTAGATGTTTTAGCTTGTTTCTCCAGTTCTTGTTTGACAATACGCTCGTCACCAACTAAAATAATATCGATAGGATACTCCTGTCTTGCCAACAGAACACCTTTGATGATTTCCTGGGGAGCATAATCGCCCCCCATAGCATCAACAGCAACCCTTATCATTTAGATCTCTTCGATCTTTAATACCTTTCTTTTGGCATAATAGCCACAGTTTGGACAAATAGTATGGGTAAGCTTCAACTCACCACAGTTATCACATTTTGCATGACCATGGGGGATTGCCCTATGATGACTTCTTCTTGCACCAATCTTTGACCTACTTGATTTACCTTTTGGGTTTGGCATTTTACACCTCTATGTTATTTATTATTCTGCAATAGCTTTGTAAGCGCCTTCCAGCGCTCATCGACTTCAGCATTACATTCACATTTTTCTTCATTGAGGTTTCTACCACATTTTGGACAAATACCTTTACACTCATCCACACATAGTCTTTTCATCGGTCTTAAAAGTATGGACTCCTGAAAGAGTATTTCATGTATATCAACATGATCCTCTTTAATATGGTAAAACCCAAGATCATCTTCGTCGAGTTCTTCTTCAGAGCTAAGGTTCACAGTGTCTTCCCTTACCAACTCCACAGTAATATGTTCTAAAAAACTTTCATCGAACTTCTTCAAACATCTATCGCAAACATCACTTATCACAAGCTCTAAATCACCATCCAATACATAACCCTTTTTAATTGGGTAAAGTTTTCCATCAAAACTTTTTATAAAAAAACTGATATCATCTACATCAAAACTAAAACTTGTTTTTACAAGATTTCCTTCCTGTTTAATCTGTTCAAAAAAAATTTTCATACCTTCACCGTCAAAATTTGAACTAACCTTATATGTTAATCTAAAGACATTGTCAACTTTAAAAATTATTGGTATTATTAAATATAAGTTTTTACAATAAGTTCCGTTTTAAGATCCCCATTAGTCAAAGTAACCAACTTTCATTTGATTTTAACAAAAATTATTGTTATAGTAATATAAAAAAGAGGTGTAGAGTTTGAAGATAATCGTTGCTGGTGCAGGAGAGGTAGGTTTTAATTTAGCTAAACATTTAGTGGAAAACGGTAATGACATAACAATAATAGATCGCGACAAAGACAGAATCAAATATGTTAATGAGCATCTTGACTGCTACACTATTGTGGGTGAGGTAACCAACTACGATCTTTTAAAATCAGCAGGCGTAAATGAAGCAGATATCTTTATTGCGGTAACGGATTCAGATGAAGTAAATATGATCTCATGCCTCATTGTTCATTCCAACTTTTCTGTGGATACAAAAATTGCAAGAGTTAGAAATATCGATTACCATAAGACAAACCTTTTTGATAAAAAAATTGCAGGTTTTGACTATTTGGTCAACCCAGAAGTAGAAGCAGCCAAATCAATTATAAGGGGTGTAGAGTACGGCGCCATAAGCGATGTATTTGTTTTCGATGATACAGACATACAGTTCCGAGAGGTTTTTGTTGATAGCGATGTGGATATTGCTGGTAAGTCTTTAGAGAGTATCAGGAAAAACTCAAAGATCCCTTTCGTAGTTGCCTCCATATACAGGGAAGGTCAGCTTTTAATCCCCTCAGGTAAAGATATTATCCAACCTGAAGATCACCTTTTTATTGTAGGTACTAAGACAAACCTAGATATGCTTTTTTCATATATAGGGATAAAAAGAAGAAAAATCAAATCTGTCATAATTGCTGGTGGCGGAAAAATACAACGAATAGTTATAGAGGGTCTAATCAGTAAAGGAAGAGATATCATAGTCGTAGAAAAAGACTACGAGAAATCAAAAAAATTAGCGGACATGTTCCCTGAGGTTTTGGTAATAAATGGTGATATATCTGATGAAACACTTTTGGAAGAGGAAGAGCTCCACAAAAAAGACCTCATAATCACAGCAACAGATAATGATGAAATCAATATATTATCTGCCAGTTATTATAAATCTATAGGTGTTAAAAGGGCGATAGCCCTCATCGACAAGGCAAACTATCTCCACATGGCAAGTAGTCTTGGAATAGATATATCAATAAGCCCAAAGCTAAGTGCTGTAAATACAATATTAAAATATGTTAAAAAAGGGAATATAATCAATATCTACTCGCTCTTTGATGGAAAAGGAGAAGCCATAGAATTCCTACTGAATCATCGTTCAAAACTCGATGGCGTAGCTCTAAAGAATTGCAAAATCCCACAAAATGCAGTTATAGTAGCCATAACGAGGAATGGAAAAAGCTATATCCCTGACGGAGACTTTGTTTTTAAAAGCGGTGACATAATAATAGCCTTTGCTCTTAAGGGATCTGATAAAGCATTGGAGGAGTTTTTCAAACAGTAGTTATATGCGATTCAAATTCATATTCAAAGTTTTTGCATACCTGGTTATGATTATCTCTCTTTTTATGATCTTACCTATTATTGTAGCCATGTACTATAAAGAACACCATGCCATAAGAACATTTTTCATTGTTATGATAATAAGTTTACTCTTTAGTGCTTTAACAATTCTCACATTAAGAAAAACTAAAAGGGACTTTTTGTCATCTGCAGATGGAATGTTTTTGGTATCTATTGGATGGTTAGTAATATCAGCAATCAGTGCTTTGCCCTATTATTTAACAGGATCAGTTACCTCTTATACCGACGCATTTTTTGAAAGCATCTCAGGCTATACCACAACGGGGGCTACCATATTCAAGTCTGTTGAAGATCTGCCCAAATCGATTCTTTTCTGGAGATCCCTTACCCACTGGTTAGGTGGTATGGGTATTGTGGTACTTACCGTAGCAATTCTTCCCCTCTTGGGTATAGGAGGAATGCAGCTTATCAAGGCAGAAGCCCCTGGGCCATCAGTAGATAAAATATCCCCCAGAATCACCACCACTGCTAAATATCTTTGGTATATATATATAACACTTACTTTTTCAGAAATTGCTCTTTTGTATCTCGGTGGAATGAGCTTTTTTGATGCAATAAATCACTCATTTGCCACATTAGCAACTGGTGGCTTCTCAGTAAAAAACGAAAGCTTTCTAACATACAAAAACCCTTACTTCGAATGGGTAGTAGCTGTTTTTATGATACTTGCAGGGATGAATTTTACATTGCATTACCGACTATTTCTTGGTCATTTTAATATACTCAAAAGAGATTCAGAATGGAAGTTTTATATATCTTTGATATTAGCCTATACCACCATAATAGGATTAGATCTTTATTCCAAAACAAACCTAAACCTTCATGACAGTATTAGATCAGCCTTTTTCCAAGTAGCCACTATTTTAACTACAACAGGTTTTGCCTCAGATGATTATGAGAAATGGCCACTGTTTTCCCAAACACTGTTATTTGCTTTGATGTTTGTAGGTGGTTGTTCTGGTTCTACAGGTGGAGGGATAAAAGTCATCAGAATTCTAACTCTTCTAAAACAAGCAATAAACGAAATGAAATATTTGGTGCACCCCAGAGGGGTATTTGTATTAAAAATAAATGGTGAATCAGTGCGAAAAAACACTGTATATGCAATATCTGGATTCTTTTTTCTTTACATGCTAACAGTGCTTTTTGTAACACTTGCTGTAAGCTTTTCCGGCGTAGATTTAGTTACATCTGTAAGCGCATCTTTAGCATGCGTTGGTAACATTGGACCAGGTTTTGGCAATGTGGGACCCATGGAAAATTATAGTTTTTTTCCTGATTATGCAAAATGGACACTAAGTATAGGTATGCTTTTAGGTAGGCTTGAAATTTACACGTTTCTTGTTATAATTACTCCATATTACTGGAAAAAATAGGAGCATTTGATGTCAAAAGCTATAGTGTTAGTTAGTGGTGGATTAGATAGCTGTGTTACTGCATCTATAGCAAAAAACAAAGGTTATGAGTTATACTTTCTTCATATAAACTATGGTCAAAAAACAGAAGAAAGGGAACTCAAGGCATTTAACGACCTTGTCCAGTATTTCAACGTCAAAGATAAAAAAATTGTTGATATATCCTATTTAAAGGATATTGGTGGTTCATCCCTGACATCCCCCAATATGGAAGTGGAAAAAGGTATCCTCAACAGGCAAGGTATCCCAACAACTTATGTCCCATTTAGAAATGGTAACATCATATCCATCGCCGTTAGTTGGGCCGAAGTGATAAAGGCTAACAGGATATTTATAGGTGTAGTAGAAGAAGATAGTAGCGGTTACCCTGATTGTAGAAAAGCTTTTTATGATGCTTTTAACAATGTTTTAGAAGTAGGATTAGCCTACACACACCTTAAAATAGAAACCCCTCTTATTGACAAAACAAAGGGTGAAATAGTAAAAATCGGCAATTCCCTCAAAGCACCTTTCCAACTTACTTGGTCATGTTATAAAGATAACGAAATAGCCTGCGGGGAATGCGACAGTTGCCTGCTTAGATTAAAAGGATTTAGAGACGCTGGCATAGATGATCCCATACCTTATAAAATAAAACCTTTTTAGGGGGAAACTATGAAAAAGATTGCAGTTATGACAAGCGGTGGTGATTGCCCCGGAATGAACGCTGCCATAAGAAGTGTAGTTAGAACAGCTTTAGCACACGATGTGGAGGTATATGGCATTGAGCAGGGCTATAAAGGACTCATAGAAGGGAAGATCATAAAGATGGATAATAAATCTGTTGCAAATATCATTCAGAGGGGTGGAACAATCCTAAAAAGCGCAAGATCAACGGAATTTAAGACTGACGAAGGTCAAAGAAAAGCTGTAAACACCCTGGCTGAACATGGTATAGAAGGGTTGGTGGTAATTGGTGGAGATGGTTCGTTGACAGGTGCTAAAATACTTTCCGAAAGATATGGAATAAAAACTATTGGAATACCCGGATCCATTGACAATGACCTTTGCTGTACCGATATGTCAATAGGTGTTGATACTGCACTAAATACCATAGTGAGAGCTGTGGACTCAATAAATGATACAGCAAGCTCCCACGACAGAACGTTCCTTATTGAGGTTATGGGGAGAAACTGTGGATATTTAGCACTGATATCTGCCATCGCCACAGGTGCTGAAGCTGTTTTGATTCCTGAGGTTCAATACGATATAGAGAAAATTATAGCCAAGATCAGAAAAAGGTATGAACAGGGTAAAACTAGGAGTATCATAATAATAGCAGAAGGGGTAGGTTCTGCTACAGACTTTGGGAAAGTGTTTGGTATGATTGGTGGATTCGATACAAGGGTTACAATATTAGGACATCTGCAAAGGGGTGGTAGTCCCACAGTGTTTGATCGAATCTTAGCCACACGAATGGGTACCGCAGCTGTAGAAGCCCTCTTAGCTGGTAACTCTTCCTGTATGACTGCTCTACAAAAAACCAAGATAGAGTTGGTCCCTTTCAAGGATATAATAGGTCTTAAAAAACCTCTTGACCACAAACTCCTTGAAATTGCTGAAATGCTGAGCAGGTAACAAAATGTCAATAGCCACTAAAAAGGGTGATGATGGTAATACAGCCCTTTATACGGGAGAAAGGATATCCAAAGCTGATCTGAGAGTAGAAGCCTACGGAACAGGAGATGAACTGATATCTTTTTTAGGGCTATTAAAAAATATATGTAGTGATTTATATGACGAGATTGAGTTTATTCAAAACAAGATTTATCTGACAAATGCTTATTTGGCATCAAAAGGAAATATCGATGATTTTTCCCTAAAAGATGACGATATCTTATATATAGAAAAACTTTTATCCCAATATGAAGAGGAAGTGGGAAAACTAAACGGCTTCATCGTGCCCTCAGAGTGTTATGAGGCATCTATAGCAGATATTTGTAGAACAGTTTGTAGGAGATTTGAAAGAAGGGTAGTAGAATTATCCCATCTGGAAAATATTGACAAAATTTTTTTAAGGTTTATAAATAGGCTCTCTGATCTACTTTTTATGATGGCAAGGGTAATAGCTAAAAGAAAAGGAGGAAAATCTCATGGGTTTGAAAGAAAAAATAAATGAAGATATGAAACAGTATATGAAAGAAAAAAATCAATTAGCACTAAATGCCATAAGAATGATAAAATCTGAAATAAAAAACGCCGAGATAGCAAAGATTGGCGAATTATCTGAAGAGGAGATTATAAAGGTTATTCAATCATCGATCAAAAAGAGAAAAGATGCCATAGAACAATTTAAAAACGCTGGTAGGGAAGATCTTGTGCAAAAAGAGACTGAAGAACTAAAGTATTTAGAGGTTTACCTACCTCAACCACTAACAAAAGAAGAGGTCATCCAGATCATAAAAGATGAGATTGCAAAAGTAGATATATCTGATAAGAAGAACTTTGGAATTGTAATGCGCTCTGTCATGACAAAGATTCAGGGCAGATTTGACGGTAAAGAGGTAAACAATTTAGTAAATGATGTTATCGCCGGTAAACTTTAAAGAACGAGTCATCTAAATGGGTTTAAGTGGCTGGGATATATTTTTTCTCCTCATTATTGCTGTTTTTACAATAAAAGGTTATCTAAGGGGTTTAATATGGGAGATACTTAGGATCTTGGGTATAATAATTGCATATCTTTTTTCCCATCAGATAAATCCAGTTTCCCAGAAGATACTAATTTTTTTCGGCTTTTCTGAGCATATGGCAAAAGTATTTGGATTTGTATTAACTTTTATAATTATATTTATAGTAATCATATTCATCTCATATATTCTCAAAAAGTTTTTCAAAGCTATTAAGATAGGTTGGATTGATAGTCTAGGGGGAGCTTTTTTTGGTTTCTTAAAGTCTGTAGTAATAATGAGTGTACTTTTAAGCTTTTTAGTTTCCATCACACCAAGATCAGAATTCAGTAAGCAACTTATGTTATCCCCCATCTCATCGAAAATAATCTCGATAAATCCTTACATCTATGACATCATAAACAAAATAAGTGGTAACAGATTTTCAAACCCATTCAATCAGAGTAAAAAAGTGCTTTAATGAAAGAAACATTGGAACAGTTAGATTTTGAAACATATAAGGACTCACTAAAAAGATTCTCCCCCTCAAAATTTTCTGATGATTTCATAGATCATCAACTTAAACCACTTTTATCTATAAATGACATACTAAGTGAACAAAAAATAGTTGAAGAAGCAATAAATATCTTCAAAAGTTTTGATGGAGCCCTCCCAGACTCAAAAGACTACTACACCTTCTACCAAAAACTTATGGATCCTTTTTCCTCATGGCTTATCCAAGATCTTTTGGTTTTTGGAGAGTACCACCGTCAATTAGGAGAATTTAAAAAGAAAATATTTAGTGAAAACCAGATAAATCATCTTAAAACAATCTTTGCTAACATATATACTCTTGGAGATATAGTTGACAATATCTTTGACAAAGTATCCGCTGACGGTAGTTTGAAAGACCACGCATCAGAAAAACTATTTGACATAAGAACGGAGCTTAAAGCCATTAAAGCTAAACTTTACCAGTCCCTAAACAGGATTTTAAACAGTAAAGATGCTGAAAAGTTTGTTCAAGAAAAAGTGATCAAAGAATACAACCATAGGCTTGTCCTTCTGCTAAAACCGAATTTCAGACAATATCTTGAAGGTATAGTCCACTCCATATCCAGTAGTGGTCTAACCATGTATGTGGAACCATCATCGAATGTGGATATGAACAACAGGTATCAAGAACTTCTGTCCCTTGAAGAGTTAGAGATAAGAAAGATACTACTTCATCTTCTTGATAGTATAAGATCCCATCTCTATGAGATCACAGAAACAGTAAAATCGATCACAAAGATATATTTTTACTATGCCATTTTCCAATACGTGGGAAACAGAAGATACACATTCCCAATTTTTTCCAGTGATCTCCTGTTAGAACAGATCCATCACCCCTTGATATTGGATATAAAACAAGAACAATCCGTACCAATAAACTTCAATATGGATAAAAATACAAATGTAGCAATCATAACAGGGCCAAATGCTGGCGGAAAAACAGCTGCACTAAAATCGATAGGATTAAACTGTATTATTGCAAAATGTGGTCTACCTATCTTTGCAAAATATGCTGAGATCATAAACTTTGAATCCATCTATGCTGATATCGGTGATCAACAATCTTTAATCATGGATCTAAGCACCTTTACCTCACATATGGTTAATATCAAAAATATACTTGAAAATGTTGATAATAGATCGCTAATTCTTTTAGATGAATTAGGTACTGGAACCGATCCTAAAGAAGGTGAAGCCCTTGCTTTATCAATAATAAAATATCTCCAACAAATAGGATCTAAGGTGATTATCACTACGCATTTCAATGGAGTTAGAAATCTTGGTTTACGGGATAAAGGGGTCATGCTATACGGTGTTGATTTCAACTATGATACCTTTGAACCAAAATTTGTACTGATAAAAAACCTAATGGCTAAATCAGATCCATTAATCATTGCTACCAAATTAAATTTTAAGAAATCTATTATAGAGGAAGCTTATCGAATAATAAACGAGTATAAATCCTTTGAAACCCTAACCCTTGAGGAACTCAATGAGATAAAACTTAAAATAGAATATGAAAAAAAACAGCTCGAAGAGGAAAGGAAGCAAATTAATCAACAAAAACAAGAGCTCCATAAAAAGGAAGAAGAATTTAAAAAACTTATATCCCAAAAAGAATCGGAAATTTTAAAAGAATCGCTAAATATTTTAAAACAAGTTAAAACAATAAAAACCTTCCCTAAAGATGAAGTCGACTCCCTAAAAAAACAGATATCATCAAAACTCAACCTATTAGAACAAAATACCCACATCTTGGATATAAAAGAAGGAGATTTAATAAAATTAAACCAATACAATAAAGTAGCTAAGGTTTTGGAGATAAATAAAAATAAGGTATTGATAGATCTTGATGGATTGAAACTTACCTTAGATATCAAAGATCTTAAAGGTGAAAAGATCACAACATCAGAACCAAAAGATAGCTCAATCTCTGTGAAGACATCTGTCTTAAAATCCCCTAAATATGAAATAGTCCTTATAGGGAAAACAGTAGAAGAAGCATGGGACGAACTCGACAAATTTATTGACAAAGCCCTGATTTCCGGCTGGGATAAAATCTATGTGATACATGGAAGAGGTACAGGAGCCTTAAAAAAAGGCCTACAAAATCTTTTAAAGTCAGATAAAAGAGTTAAATCTTTTAGAATAGCCGATCTAAAAGAGGGTGGAAACGCTATAACCATTGTTGAACTTTGATATTAATTTTCATCCATTACAATTTTATGTTATAATATATTTAGAAAATCTCAGGAGAGTATTATATGTTTGGAAAGATAAACCCTCCATCAGATGATAAAAGATGGCGATTTGTTTTAAACACAATGAAGAAATATGGCTTTTCTCCAGATGCACTTATAGAGGTCCTGCATACTGTTCAAGAGTACTTTGGATATATAGATGAAAGCGCCATAAGGTTTGTATCTGAATCATTGAAGATTCCATTCAGCAAAACTTACGGTGTGGTAACATTCTATCATTTCTTTACACTAAAACCAAAAGGTGAGCATACCTGTGTAGTATGCACTGGAACAGCCTGCTATATAAAAGGAGCTGGTGAGCTTTTAAACCATATTTCCCTTGAATGCAATATTAAAGACGGTGAAACCACTAAAGATGGAAAAGTATCACTACTTACAGCAAGATGTGTTGGAGCCTGCAGTTTGGCACCCGTAATTGTTTTTGACAATGAAATTGCTGGAAATGTTACAAAAGATCGTGTAAACGAAACGATTAAGAGGTGGACAGATGATATATGAAAATTTATTAGAGATGATTGGAACAAAACTTGACAAAGATAAAAGATCGATAAAAGTATGTGTAGCTGCTGGATGTATAGCTCTAGGAAGCGACAGAGTATTAGAAGAACTAAAAAAGATATTTCCCAATAGAGAGGTAAAAGGTGTTGGCTGTATTGGTCTGTGTAGTAAAGGTGGGCTTATCAGAGTCGATCCAGATGGTGTTATTATAGAACATGCTACCTATGACAATTTAGAAAAGATAGTAGAAGAGATAAAGAATGCAGATAAAAAAGAGCAACAAGACAAAAATTTCTATGAAAAACAATTCAAGATAGTATTAGAAAACTCAGGCAAAATAGATCCAGAATCGATCGAGGATTATATCTTGGAAGGTGGTTACAAAGCTTTTTTAAAATGCATAAATGATATGAGCCGAGAAGAGGTAATTTCGGAAATCATGAAAAGTGGGCTTAGAGGACGTGGAGGTGGAGGTTATCCAACAGGCTTGAAATGGAGTACCGTAGCCAAGATGCAAAACCAGAGCAAATATGTTGTCTGTAACGCTGACGAAGGTGATCCTGGAGCATTTATGGACAGATCAGTATTAGAGAGTGACCCCCATAGGGTAATTGAAGGTATGCTAATTGCTGCCTACGCTGTAAATGCCTCAAAGGGGTATATATATGTTAGAGCAGAATACCCTTTAGCCATCAAGCGGTTAAAAATTGCAATAAAACAGGCAGAGAAGTATTCCTTATTAGGCAAGAATATAGCTGAATCAAACTTTGAATTTCATTTAGAGATCCGCTTAGGTGCTGGTGCTTTTGTATGCGGTGAAGAAACAGCTCTCATCTCGTCAATAGAGGGTAAAAGGGGTACACCTAGACCAAGACCCCCTTATCCTGCTGAGTCTGGGATAAAGGGATTACCTACCCTCATAAACAACGTTGAAACATATGCAAACATCCCCACAATAATAAACAAAGGTGCCCAATGGTTTGCCTCTATCGGTACCGAAAAAAGCAAAGGAACAAAAGTATTCGCATTAGCAGGCAAAATAGTCAATAACGGTTTAGTCGAAGTACCTATGGGTATAAAACTTAGAGAGTTAATCTTTGATATCGGTGGTGGTATACCAAATGGCAAGGACTTCAAAGCTGTTCAGACTGGAGGACCCTCTGGAGGTTGTATCCCTTTGGATTATATAGATACACCTGTAGATTATGAATCGATGATTAAATTAGGTTCAATGATGGGTTCTGGGGGAATGATTGTTATGGATGAGGACACGTGTATGGTGGATGTAGCAAAATATTTTATGGATTTCTGCAAATCCGAATCCTGTGGAAAATGTGCCCCTTGCAGGAACGGAACGATTCAGATTTTTGACCTACTTGATAAGATCACAAAAGGTGAAGCAACTGAATCTGATCTTACTACAATGCTAAAACTTGCAAATACGATGAAAAAAACAAGCCTTTGTGGACTTGGCCAATCGGCTTCAAATCCTGTTTTAAGTACATTTAAGTACTTTAGAGATGAATACTATGAACATGTGGTAAATAAGTTTTGCCCTGCAGGTGTATGTAAGTTCAAAGGAGAATTAGTATGAAAATCAAAACGTTAACGATTGATCATTTAGAAGTATCCGGCAGAGAAGATCAAACAATCCTTGAAGTAGCCATAGAACACAATATAAGAATACCCACCCTATGCCACTTAGAAGGACTAACCCCCATTGGAGCATGCAGAGTATGCATAGTGGAAATAGATGGAAAAAGATTGGCACCTGCATGTATCACAAAGATCGAAGAAGGTATGAAAGTCATTACAAATTCACCTGAAATATTGGAACATAGAAGATTAATTGTTGAAATGATATTTGCAGAAAGAAATCATATCTGCTCCATCTGCATAGCAAATGGTAACTGTGAACTACAGGACCTATCGATAGAACTTAAGATAGATCATTTCGAAATGCCAAATAAATATCCCAAATGTGAAGTGGATCTAAGCCATGAAAAGTTTGGCTTAGATCATAACCGGTGTGTTTTATGTGTGAGATGTGTAAGGGTTTGTGCTGAAATAGAGGGAGCCCACACCTGGGATATAAAAGGAAGGGGGTACGACGCCCGTATATTCACAGATTTCGATGAGGGATGGGGAAAAGCTGAAAGCTGTACAAGTTGTGGGAAATGTGTTCAAGTTTGCCCAACAGGTGCTCTATTTGAAAAAGGTAAGCCAGTCGGAGCAAGAAAAAAAAGAGATTTCTTGCAATATCTAAAAGTAATGCGTAGTAGCAGTGGGGGATCATTATGAACAAAAAGAAGTTAGCTACCATTTGGCTTGATGGTTGTTCCGGTTGCCATATGTCTTTTCTTGATATCGACGAAAGAATCGTAGAGATCTTAACATACTTTGATATCGTCTATAGCCCCCTTGTTGATCAAAAAGAATATCCTGATTTTGTAGATGTAGCACTGATTGAGGGTGCTGTAAGTACCCATGAAGATATACAAAAATTAAAGAAGATCAGAAGCAAAACAGCCGCTTTAATTTCGATTGGGGATTGTGCCATTACTGGCAATGTTCCTTCCATGAGAAACCCATTTAATCTGAAAGAGGTAATTCATAGGGGTTACCTTGAAAATTCCGATGGTATCGTGGATCCGGTTTTTACCGATGTACCACCGCTACTTAGCAAAGTATTACCTGTTCATGAAGTTGTACATGTTAATTACTTTTTACCCGGTTGCCCTCCCCCTGCAGAAGCTTTTTATAACTTAATAAAATCTTTATTAGAAAATAATGAAATAGATATTTTCAATTTTACAAGATTTGGAAAGTGAGGAAATGTTATGAAAAAAATAGTCATAGACCCGGTTACCCGTATAGAAGGACACGCAAAGATTACCATATATCTCGATGAGACAGGTACTGTAAGGGATGCTAAATTTCATGTAACCCAATACAGAGGTTTTGAAAAACTCTGTGAAGGAAGGCCCTTTACAGAGATGCCGAGACTCATGGCCAGAACCTGTGGGATATGTCCAGTTAGTCACCTTATAGCTGCCGCTAAAGCCTGTGATGAAATTATGGCTGTAAAAGTACCAAAAGCAGGAGAAAATATTAGAAAGATAATAAATTATGCCCAGATATTACAATCCCACGCGTTGAGCTTCTTCTATCTATCAAGCCCCGATATCCTGTTAGGAATGGACTACGATCCTTCAAAAAGGAATATTAACGGCGTTATTGAATCTAACAGAGAATTCATTCTCAACGGAATATTTCTAAGGAGATTTGGTCAAAGTGTAATTGAAATGGTAGCAGGTAAAAGGATCCATCCAGATTATATCATCGCAGGCGGTGTAGAAAAACCGATTGATAAAATCTTTAAAGATGAAATCATTAGTGGTGCCAAATCTTGTATTGAAAAGACACTTACCACCATTGAATTTATACAAAAAGTGTTATCCTCCTTTGATGAAGAGGTATCCTACCTTTCAAACTTTGATACATACCATTTAGGACTTTCCAGTTCTGATCACCTGGAACACTATGATGGCAATATCGTTGTTATCAATGAAAAAGGGGATAAAATATTTGAGTTTAATCCAACAGAATATAAAGCATATCTCGCTGAAAGGGTAGAAACAGTTAGCTATCTCAAATCACCCTATCTTGTAAAAATAGGTTACGATGATGGAATTTACAGAGTAGGCCCCCTTTCAAGGCTAAATATAGCCAGAAAATGTGGCACGCAAGTAGCTGAAGAACAATTTAAAGTTTACAAAGAGATTGCTGGGGAGATTAGTAATGCTGCCTTTTTAAATCATTATGCCCGTCTTGTGGAGATCATCTTTTGTGCTGAGAAGATTATAGAACTGTTAGAAGATCCTGCCACTTATGATCATCATGTAAAAGCTACTGCAGGAGTGAACCAAAATGAAGGTATAGGGGCATCAGAGGCCCCCAGAGGCACACTTATACACCACTACAAAGTAGACAAAAATGGGCTTGTGGAATATGCAAACCTTATTATAGCTACAGGTCATAACAATCTTGCGATGAACAAAGGTATACTTCAAGCTGCTAAACATTTTATAAATGGTGAAAAGATAACCGATGGCATGCTCAATAGAATAGAAGCTGTAATAAGATGCTACGATCCATGCCTAAGCTGTTCAACCCATGCTGTTGGTAAAATGCCCATGAAAGTTGAGATCTTAAACTACAGAGGAGAAAAAATCAGGGAGTTAGCAAGATAAAAAAACTTTTATTAACATTAGGCAACCCCTTAAGGGAAGATGATGGTATAGGTCATATCCTTGCAGAAATTTTAAAACAGGATCTCCCTGATTGGAGCTTTATAAATACATTCCAACTCTTACCAGAACATCTATACATTATTAGTGAATATGATTTAGTAATTATTTTAGATGCAGAATGTGCAGAGTACACAGGTCATGTGAAATTTAAAGAGCTAAAACACAATACCTTAGAAACCCCACTTTTTCATGAATTTGGCTTAGATAATTTAGCAAGTTATCTTAAACATCTCCCCGTAAACATTCCAGATATAAAAATAATCACAGTAACATCAAAAAACTTTGCTTTTAAAGAAACAATATCCGAAGAACTCAAATCGCACTTGGGCTCAATAAAAAAAACAATACTATCTTATCTCGAATCCCTCAATAAAAAAGGGGGGCACAAAAGCCCCCTTTTTTAGCTTTAGACAAACTAATTACTTTTTAGTTGCATTATCTGCTGCAGGAGTTGTGTTGTCAGCTGGTTTGGCTGCATTGTCAGTTGGAGCTGCTGCATTGTCAGCTGGTTTAGTTGCATTATCAGCTGGAGCTTGCTTAACAGGAGCTGGTGCTGGCTCTTCTTTTTTCTGACAACCAGTTACAAACACTGTAGCTGCGATAACTACTACTGCCATAAGTGTTAAAAGCTTTTTCATATAAATGTCCTCCTTACCTGTATAGGCGTTTTTTTGAACAAAGGTTGCTATATATCTAAAAAATAACTTTGTCAAATGTTTTTTTTAATTTTTATATATCTGAAAAATCATATATATATCAAACACTTAATTTTGCAAAAATAAAAAAAAACAAAAAATTCTACATTTTTAACTTAAATAAAAAAATGTTTGATTACGATAAAACAATAGAC
Source organism: Calditerrivibrio sp. (assembly GCA_026415135.1). Lineage (NCBI taxonomy): Bacteria > Pseudomonadati > Deferribacterota > Deferribacteres > Deferribacterales > Calditerrivibrionaceae > Calditerrivibrio > Calditerrivibrio sp. Next base: position 59,503 of record JAOAHS010000040.1, read on the forward strand.
CCCTAAATAACCTTAAAAAGCTCTTCCCGAATCGTATACAAAAACTGTTTATCTTCGATTTTATTACCATTCTCATCAGTAATATAAAAGGAGTCAACGACTCTATTTACATCAGTAGAAATCTTTGCTTTTTGTACACTTATTCTCAGTTTTTCAAAAACAGATAGAATATAGTATAACAAACCGACAAAATCCTCTGCATAAACATCCACTATGGTGTAGATGGGTGAGGTTATATTATCGAACTCCACTTTTCTATTAACTTTAAATATCTTCTTTTTATTTGAGTATATATTCCCCATTGACTTTGAGAGAAGGTCATCCACAGAGATCTTACCAGAAAGCACAGAACGTATCCTACCTTCTATGTAGGGGAATTTTTCATGAATATAATCCAATCCTTCATTACTCATATTCACCTGAATCTTGTCTATAGCTATGGTCCTATTAAGGGTATATATTTGGGCTCCGAGTATGTTTATATTAAAGGATGCCAGAACACCAGAAACCTTTTTCAAAAGACCTATGGAGTCAAAAGTACATATAGTTATCTCATAACAATTAAGATCATCCCTTATCTCCCCGTGAATAATCTTTCTATTATTATCATTTAGTTTAATAGCCATATCGAGGTGACGTACTATATGCTTTATTTTGTTGCTAAAGATATATTCATCATCGAGAGAATCAATCATATTAAGCATGAGAACATTAGCCCCTACCCTCTCCTTGAGCCTTTCCCTCTTACTTGAAACGATGGATGCAAACTCTTTTTTCATATCTTCAGATTCGAGATATCTTAATGCATTTTCATACAGCTCAAAGAGAAGGCTTTTTTTCCATTCATTAAAATTATTACCACCTGTTGCCCTTGAGTCTGCATAAGTAAGGACAAATAACATCTTAAGTTCTTCTATATTGTTTATAAAAGATATAAAATGCTTAATCACATTAAAATCATGTATATCCCTTCTCTGGGAGATATGTGCCATAAGCAGATGATGCTCCACAAGATTTGCCACTGTATCAATATCATCTAATTTTAAGTCAAGCCTTGAACAAACAATCTTGGACATCTTAGCTCCAACTTGGGAGTGATTCTTCCCCTGCCCCTTACCTATATCATGTAACAAAACAGCTAAACTCAAAAGCTCTTTTTTTTCTATCTCTGCAAAAACCTTTTGAAATATCGAATACCTATTAGTAAATATCTCAGAAAGTTCATCGAGATACTTTAAAGCTAATAGTGTATGTTCATCAACAGTGTAATGGTGATAAGTATTAAACTGAGCCTTACAATATATATCTGAAAACTCTGGAATAAATCTTTCAAGCACCCCATCCCTTAACATGTTACTCGTAACCTTAAAACTATTAGGAAAGTCAGATATAGCTTTAAGAAAAAGATAACCATGTTTCTTAAGATATTGCTCATCTATCAGATATAGATGTTCTTTTATCAATTGAGATGTTGCATCAGATATCCTAAGACCATTTTTTGCAGCAATAGTATACAAATGAATAAACAGAGTTGGATACTTTATAAAAATCTCTTTATCTTTAATAGTTATCATATTTTCATACTTTACCAGCCCAAAGCCCAACTCCTCCATATGAACTTTTTTAATGTTATTGGATATAACGTAGTTATTGAATATCTTTTCAAAAACCTTGTGGGTGATATCAGAAATAGCCCTCACAGATCGGTAAAAATCTCTGAGAAAAAGTTCAACTCCAAGAGAATAAGTTGTATCCGTATATCCCATAGATTCGGCAATATTTTTCTGGGATTCCATATTTAAGATATCGTTTTTTCTGTTATAGAAATAATGTAGCCTAATCCTTATCCTGAAAATAAATTCCACAGATTGATAAAAAATATCATAATCATCAGCAGAGATTATCTTTTCATTTATTAAAGTAGTAAGTCTATCACTTTCAAACAGCACCTTATTTATCCAGTAAACACTGTTGTAATCCCTGACACCACCAATTCCATCTTTTATATTAGGCTCAATCTTAAGCATAGAATCACGGTGTTTTCTCATTCTTTTGCGAACATCGTTAATTTTGTTTATGAGAAAATTGTACCTACCCCTGTTTAAAATATAGTTGTGAACAATCTTTTCAAATTTCAGATAGGCAACAAAACTACCATCCAAAAATCTATTATCTATCAATGAATTTTTTACGATTTCATCTAAATATGATGGTTCCGAAAGCTCTGATACATTCTTGATCTGGACTCCAGGAGCAAGCCCTATATCCCACATGGAAGAGATAAAATGCTTAATGGCTTCCTCCTGCTCTGCAGTTAGGTGATTTATATGAAATATCAATACATCTATATCAGAAAAAGGGCACATCTCTTTACGAGCATAACCCCCAAGAGCTATAAAAGCCACTCCATCCCAATCTACACAGTATTGGGATAACGCCCTTTTTATCACATCATCTGACAAAAGGGATATCCTTTCTAAGGTATTCCACGCAGAAGTGTTGTTTTCAAAATGATCTTTTTTTATTTTATTCCATTCATCCCAGTAAAAGGATTTTAGCTCCAATATTTTCATATGCGCCCAAAGCTTTTTACTCATTTTACAACATTTATAAAAAAAGAAAAGAAAAAAATCTTCACTTTTTTCTTAATTTGCTCTATTATAAGCTGATGAAAATAGCATTTCAAACTTTGGGCTGTAAAGTAAACCTTGTAGAAAGTGAAAATCTAAAATCAAAGGCAATAATCGAAGGTTTCTTATATACAGATAAGATTGAAGACTCTGACATTATTGTCGTAAACTCTTGTGCTGTAACAGATAATGCTGAAAAGAAATCATATAAATTAATAAAAAAACTAAAATCAAAATATCCTGAAAAAAAAATTGTACTGACTGGTTGCCTCGCAGAACTAAAAAAAAACAACGTTAAAGATGCCGATTTAATTATAACAAACATTGAAAAAGACAATATCTTTAAGTATATAAAAACAAATGAAAATCAATTGACACCTATATCTGAGCTTGATTATTACAAAGAATCTTTTCCTAATTCAATCACCGATAAAACCAGAGGTTTTTTAAAAATACAGGATGGTTGTGATTCCTTTTGTAGTTATTGTATTATACCCCACTTAAGAGGTAAACCCAGAAGTAAAAATAAAACCCAAATAATCAACGAATTCAAAGATCTTCTGAAAAAAGGTTTCAAAGAGATTGTATTAGTGGGGATCCATATAGGTAAATATGGCACCGATATCGATACTGATCTGTATACCCTTTTAAAAGATTTAACCAAATTAAATGGTGACTATAGAATAAGGTTATCATCTTTAGAGCTAAATGAATTAACAGACGCCATGATAGATCTAATCATATCTGAACCTAAAATATGCAAACATCTCCATATACCTTTGCAGGGTACTACCGATAAAATTCTATTACTTATGAACAGACATTATACCATTAAAGAGTACACAGAAAAGATAGCTCTTATAAAAAATAGAGACCCCGATTTTACTATCGGTACCGATATCATCACTGGTTTTCCCGGTGAAAGGGAAGAAGATTTTAAAGAAGGGTATAAAAACCTATTAGAAATGCCACTTACTTATATGCATATATTCCCTTTTTCAGAAAGAGAAGGGACTAAAGCTGCTACAATGCCAGATAAGGTCGATGATAAGATCAAAAAAAACCGATCAGAAATACTTAGGGAATTAAGTGACTCTAAAAGATTTAACCACTCTAAAAGATTGTTTGGGCAAAAGGTAAGAGTTCTTACAGAAAAAGGGAACAAAGGGCTTACAGATAACTACTTTGAAGTTGATATTACAGAAAACATAGCTAACAACTTATTCATAGATGTTCATATTGTTGGTGTTGCTTTTGATGGTACTTTATTGGGCTCTATAAAATAATGCTAACGAGGACAATATGAAAAAAAAGATTTTAGTCATAGGTGGAGTCGCAGCTGGAGCTTCTGCTGCAGCAAAAGCAAGAAGAATTGATGAAGATGCCCAGATAACAATCCTTGAAAAAAATGGCTATATCTCCTTTGCAAACTGTGGGATGCCATATTATATAGGTGATGTCATAAAAAATAGAAGTGCCCTTTTATTCCACAATGAAAAATCGTTTAAAAAACGCTTTAATATAGATGTTTACACAAAAACCACCGCCTACCGAATAGACTCTAAACAGAAATTGGTTTACGCAAGAAAAAACGAAGAAGAGTTAATCTTCCCTTATGACAAGCTCATCCTTTGTAATGGTGCTAAAACAGTAATTCCAGAAATAGAAGGCATTGAAACAGTACCATATTTCACCCTTAGATCTATAGAAGATATGGATAACATAAAATCTTACATCATAGATAAATCACCAAAATCAGCTACTATCATAGGTGCTGGTTACATTGGAATAGAAACTGCTGAGGCTCTTGTAAATTGCAATCTAAATGTATCTATAGTTGAAGCATTACCAAATATTTTACCCACATTTAGCCAAGAGATATCAGAAAAGATTTATAACCAGATGATATTAGATGGCGTAAAGGTATACACAAACACAAAAGTTGTTAAGGCCTCTTTGAATAACCAAAACATAACACTGACCACAGACTCAGGCTTCTCTTTAGACACAGATTTGCTTATAATTTCTACAGGTGTAAAACCTGATATTGAGCTTGCAATGACTGCCGGTATTGAAATCGGAGATCTTGGCGGTGTCAGAGTAAATGAAAAGATGGAAACATCTGTGGTAGATATATATGCAGCAGGTGATCTCGTAGAGAAAAAAAATATAGTTACCCAACGATATTGTCTTGCTCCCCTTGCTGGACCAGCAAATAGAGAAGGTAAAGTAGCCGGGTGTAATGCAGCAGGTGGTCACATGGTCTACTCTGGAACATTAAGAACAGCTATAGTTAGTTTTGGACCAGCTTGCTGTGCTCAAACAGGGCTCTCCTATGAAGAAGCAATCAAAAACGGTTTTGATGCAGACTTCGTTTATACAGAAGATCCCCATCATGTTGAATATTATCCAACTGCTAAATATATATTTATAAAACTCATTTTCGACAAAAAAACAGGCAAAATATTAGGTGCTCAAGCTTCAGGGGAAATCGGGGTAGAAAGAAGAATAGATATAATCTCCACTGCAATCTATGCAAACTTAACTGTCTATGACTTAGAAAAGATAGATTTCTGCTACTCTCCACCATTCGGTTCCGCAAAAGACCCGGCAAATATTGCAGCCAGTGTCGCAGCAAATCTATTAAGGGGGGTAAGCTACATTATCAAACCACAGATTTTTTTACAAATTATACAAAAACAAGACGACATCCAGATTTTGGATGTTAGAACAAGACTAGAATATAAAACCATCCATGTAAAAAATGCTATCAATATCTATGTGAATGACCTAAGAGAATCCCTTCATCTTTTAAACAACAAATCACCCATTTACGTTTACTGTGCTGTGGGTTATCGTGGACATATTGCCACTAAGATGCTAAGAAATCTTGGGTTTGAGGCTTATAACGTATCAGGTGGTATAGAAAGCATAAAACGTATCGCCAAAATTCAGAATATGGAGGTATTTGATGGAAGTAATACTTGAAACCAATTTAAAGGATCTAACGTTATTAGGAAGAGGTAAAGTTAGAGATATATATGATTTGGAAGAGTATCTTTTGATAGTTACCACTGATAGAATATCTGCTTTTGATGTGATAATGCCCAACGGTATCCCGATGAAGGGGTACGTTTTGACACAACTGTCAAGATTCTGGTTTGAACAAACAAAAGATATAGTGGAAAATCATCTTATCACCACTGAGATCAATGAAATGCCAGAGGTAGTGAAAAAATATAAATCCATTTTAGAAGGCAGAACAATGATGGTAAAAAAAGCAAAGCCATATCCAGTAGAATGCGTTGTAAGAGGGTATCTTTCTGGTTCAGGATGGAAAGACTACAAAACTACAGGAGCAATATGCGGAATAAAGTTAAAGGAAGGGATGCTCGAGTCGGAAAAGTTTGATGAGCCTATATTTACACCAGCAACGAAGGAAGAATTGGGGAAACATGATGAAAACATTAGCTATGAAAGGATGCAGGAAATTGTTGGCAAAGAGACTGCTGAAATACTTAAGGAAACTGCTATAAAAGTTTATAAAAGAGCATCTGAAATAGCTGAGAAAAAGGGGATAATTATAGCAGATACTAAAATGGAGTTTGGAAATTATAATGGTAGAATTATTTTAATAGACGAAGTACTCACCCCTGACTCTTCGAGGTTTTGGTTTAAAAATAAATACCAACCAGGAAAACCACAAGAAAGTATGGATAAACAATTCCTTAGAAACTATCTTGAAACATTGAACTGGAACAAAACTGCTCCAGGACCAAATTTACCACAAGACATAGTCGAACAGACATCCAAAAGATATCAGGAGATAATGGAAATATTGACAAAGTAATATTCAAAGGGGTCAATCCCCCGACTTGTTTATGTGAACTACATATCTAATCATTATAAAGGCTATAGCAAGGGGAGCCACAAAACCCATCATTATTTGAGCATACTCTCCCAACCATTTGCTATTTGAAGACTTTAAAACCAAAAAAACAATATAGGAAGCATAAAAGAGTAATAAACTTAAACCTTCCCATCTTAAAATCGTCATCCCTGACATAACTATAGGAATAAGCACAAATACAGCACCCAACATAATCCAAAGATCGAATTGCAAGATATCTCTATTAATAGTTACCACACTTGGAGAAACCAAAGAAGATAAACCAAGAACTGATAAAATATTAAAAACATTTGAACCTACAACATTTCCTACAGCTATATCCCTTTCACCTTTTACCATCGCCATTACTGATGTGGCAATCTCAGGCAAAGAAGTCCCCACTGCTACTATTGTAAGACCTATTATCAATTCACTAACACCGAAAAATTCTGCTATCTTTGCAGCTGACTTAACAGCTATATCAGCCCCCCATACAAGACCTACTAAGCCAACAATAATAAGAACTACCTGAACCCACAAGCGATCATCCCAACTACTTTTTGGCATTTGCTTAGCGTATTCATCCTGCGTAAGTTTACTTTCTTTTCTCGACTGCCTCACCAAAAAGATTGTATAAACTATGATGAGCAAAAAAAGCAACCCTCCATCAAATTTACTGAGCTTTCCATCAAGAGCCATACATGCAAAAAGTGCAGATGTTCCCACTAGTACTGGGATCTCCTGTCTCACCACTTGAGTATGCACCACAACAGGAGCAACCATAGCAGATAAACCTAATATTAAAAGAATATTTGCTATATTAGACCCAACAACATTACCTACAGCCATGTCAGGAAAACCAGACCACGCTGCTTTTACCGATACAGCCAACTCAGGCGCACTCGTACCAAAAGCCACCACCGTTAGCCCAACTACAAGAGGTGATACCCCCATAGATATTGCAAGCTTAGATGCACCTCTCACAAGTAAATCAGAACCCACTATAAGGATTACTAAACCAACAGCAAACAAAAATATCAATAATAACATGACCATCTCCTATATAATCTTGATATATTCATATTCATCAATATTCCTTTTTTTGTAATCAAAATTTACACCAATAAGATAAACAGATTTACCACTATGTTGATACTGTCTGTGATAGCCTCTTTCTTTGATCTGGTTTAGAGCAACCTCTGCACTCTGATTACACTTAAACTCAAAGATATACACCTTATCCCTCATCTCCAACACCATATCTATCCTACCACTGTAGTTGAGCACCTGACTCCTCGCTGGAAGGCCACCAGCTGATACCATAAGATAAAATAACGTGTGAAAACTACCCTCATTAAGCCTCATCCCATCATCATAAGGTATTGAGGCAAATATTGAGCTAACAACAGAGATAAATCCATCCAGATC
>JAOAHS010000041.1 GCA_026415135.1 Calditerrivibrio sp.
ACCTAATACCTTCCTCATAAGGGATAGATGCAAATATCGAACTTACAACAGAAATAAATCCAGCCACATCACCTACTGATAACTTGTCATATATCTTCTTATAAACATTATACTCATCCTAAGAAAAACTCTTAAATCTGATTAAAGTCTATTTTTACAACTGGATAAAATCCCCAATCATAATCCGACTCATATATCCACTACCCTTTGAAAGATCTTTGTTCCCTTTAAAGACCTGCTCCAGCGTGGATACCAACAAAGATTTTCCAATCCGGCGAGGGCAAGAAAGGAAGTAATGCTTGGAAGATGTTAATAGCTTATATACAAATTGCGTCTTATCCACGTACAAAAAATCCTCATTGATGAGGTTTGCCAGATTTGATTCACCTATAGGTAGTCTTTTCTTCATAATTTAATTCTAACATTGACAAAAAACCATTTCAATAGTTTTATAATCAATGCAGCCATCTAAAATCTACAAAAATTCTAATCTTTAGTTCAACAAATCCTTTTTGACATCAAAAGATATTTTGTATATAATATGCTATGATAACATTACACAAAACCATAGGTAACGCAAAAAGAATCCGAGATATCGCAAAAGCTTTCCTTAAATATGGATTTGGTCCTCTTATTTATGAGCTAAACCTTGCACCTGTCTTAGGTTTTTTTATGCGATTTATAGCACCGAGACAAAAAAAGGAGATTATGGACCTCCCCCCAGGTATACGATTTAGAAAACTACTGGAAGAACTCGGAACAACCTACATAAAATTTGGCCAATTCTTAGCGACACGCCCTGATATATTAGGAGAGGAGATTATTCAAGAGTTAAAAAAGTTACAAGATGATACCCCATATTTCCCCTTTTCAGAGATTAAACCTATAATACAAAAATCCTTTGGGAAACCATTAAACGAAATCTTCCTATATTTTGATGAAATACCTATAGCATCAGCATCCATAGCTCAAGTTCATAGAGCTATACTTTTAGATGGTACAGAAGTTGCAGTTAAAATAAAAAAACCTGGAGTAAAGGAACTTGTCGAACAGGATATAGACATCCTCCACTTTATAGCCAGCATTTCTGAAAAATATATACAAGAAGCCAAACAGATTCAGTTAAAAAAGATTGTAGATGAAATGGCAGAACAGATTTACAGGGAATTAAATTTTGAACTAGAAGCCTTTTACATAGAAAAGTTTAGTGACTTTTTCAAAGATAATGTCTATTTAATTTTTCCAAAGGTTATAAAACCATTATCCAATGATAAAATCATCACGATGAGTCTCATAAAAGGTGCTAGAATAGATGATGTGGAAACACTCAGATCAAAAGGATTCGATCTACATAAAATAGCCAACAATGGAGTCCATTTTTACATGAAACAGGTTTTTGAGTTTGGCTTTTTCCACGCTGATCCCCACCCCGGAAATATACTCATTACTGATGAAGGAAAACTCGCTGTATTAGACTTTGGTATTATAGGTAAAATAGATTCAAAACTTTTAGAGCATCTTAGCGCAGTATTTATACATTTGATTAGATTAGATATTGATAGCCTTGTAGATGATATGATAGATTTTGGAGTAATTGATGAACATATGGATATAAGAAAGATAAAGTTGGATCTTATGGACATTATTCTACCAGTCTATGGTAAAAACATCGGAGAGATAGATACTTTGAAGATGTTCCAGCACATCATAACCATTGGTAGGAAATATCGATTTAATTTCCCCATCGATTATCTTTATATTATAAAAACTTTTTCGTTTCTCGAAGGTATAGGTAAAAAACTCGATCCAGATTTCAACGTTTTAAACTTTGCAAAACCCTATGCCAAAAAAATAATAAGAAATAGGTATTCATACAAGGCCTTTATCTCCCGATCAATTAAGAACTTAAAAGGTTACTCTGAAATAATAGAAACTATTCCAGACCATTATAAAAAAATTGTTAGTAAGATAATAGATGACAAAATTACATTTAATTTTGTTCATAAAGGATTAGATAAATACTCAAATCAGATTGATAAATCAGTCAATAGACTTGCATTTAGTATAGTTATAGCTGGAACAATTTTAGCTTCATCCATTATGATTTATTCAAATATTGGCCCTAAGCTTTTCGGCATACCTTTTTTTGGGTTGGCTGGATTTTTTATTTCAGTGTTTTTTGGTTTGGGGCTTATTATTGGGATCATAAGATCAGGAAAACTATGGTGAAATAGGAGTTTTAGTGGAAATATCTGTTTCTTTTTTAGGTGGTGCAGGAGAGATAGGTAGCAATTGTTATCTTTATGAAACAAAAGATAGCGCAATCCTTGTGGATTGTGGGCTAAAATTCTTTCAAGCTGAATATATGGGGATAGATTTCACCATCCCCAGCTTTGAATATTTAGAAACAATTAGAAAAAAATTAAAGGCAGTTATCGTAACCCACGGTCATGAAGATCACATCGGGGCACTACCATATCTTTTTAAATATTTTCCGATACCAGTGTATGCTGGAGACTATGCTTTAAGACTGATAAAGCATAAAATAGCCCAATCGAAATATAGACCATCCTCAACCACCGTAGTGTCAGATGGGGATGTTATCGATATAGATGATTTTACAATAGAGTTTATAGAAGTGAACCATTCTATACCAAACACCTTTTTTCTTGCTATAAGACACAAAAACAACCAAATACTCCACTGTGGAGATTTTAGAGTAGAAGATTCACCTATATTAGGTGCTCCATTCCCTTGGGAAAGATTGAATAAAATGAAAGGTAAAATAGATATTCTTCTTGTGGATAGCACCAATGCTCTAAGCGAATCAGAAGATGAAAAAGAATCAGAACTTAGAAGCAAACTCATAAAGATATTCCAAGAACTCAAAGGTAGGGTTTTTATCACAACATTTTCCACTAATATAAGTAGAGTAAAGATAATAATAGATGCTTGCCTAAGCACTAACAGAAAGCTCATTATAGAGGGGAACTCTTTTCTTAAAAACATAAACATCGCCCGGGACCTATCTTATATATCTATACCAGAAGACTTCATAATCCCCCTTGAAAAGATAGACCTTTACGAACCAAAACAATTATGTTTTCTGGTAACAGGTTGTCAGGGTGAACCAAACAGCAGTCTTGCCAAAATTGTCAATTTGGAGCGAAAAAAACTGAGAACAATGCCAAACGATACATTTATTTTCTCATCAACCACTATCCCCGGAAATGAGAAAAGTATAAATAAAATAATAAACGAGATCTACCTAAATAAAGGCAAGGTCATAAGAGGCCTACACATATCTGGTCATGCAAACCGTAAATGGTTAATCACTCTGATTAAATCTTTATCACCAAGATGGGTAATTCCCATTCATGGCGAAATAATTCATCAAAGGATCTTAGAGGAGATTTTAGAAAAAGAGGGGCTGTCTCAACCTATATTTGTACAAAACGGCCATAAGGTGACCTTCAAAAACAATGATTTTACGATATTTTCTATACCATTCGGAGTAACGTACATCGATCAAAGAGGAGGATTTGAGTATAACGATGAACTTTTTAAAGAAAAAAAACATCTATCAAGGGATGGTTTGATCACAATCTTATATGATGAAAAAAACATATATTTTGATACAGCAGGATTTAAACTAACCAACGAACTTGACATAAAACTTAAAAGGTATATAAAAGATAACATGGAAAATTTAAAGCAAACTATAACCAACAACGAGGAATTAAAAACCATTGTAACCCTATTTGTACGAAAATTTTTTAAAAAGAATCTCGATAAACGGCCTGTGGTAAAAGTATTTATTAAGGAGGATTTCGATGGGAATACTTGAATCGATTCTATTGGGCGTTTTACAAGGTCTTACTGAATTTCTACCCATTAGCAGTTCTGGTCATCTTGTAATAGCTCAATCACTTTTAAAAAACTTTCAAGAACCTTCTCTGCTATACGATACAATACTTCATTTTGCAACGTTTTGCACAGTCTTACTCTATTTTAGAAATAGAATATCCCGTCTGATCAAAGCTGCATTAGGCTTCTTTCTACCCAAATACAGAATAATCTATTATGACAACAAACGTTTTCTTTGGGCTATATTTGCAGCAAGTATACCCACTGCCATTATCGGTCTTTTTCTTAAAAAATATTCAGAAACATTATTTAACACTACTGTATATGCAGGTTATGGTCTGATTATAACATCTATTTTACTGATCTTATCCGACAGATTTAACGGCAGAAACCCTGTTGATACAAAAAAGGGTTTTTGGGTTGGTGTTATGCAGGGGATTGCTGTAATACCTGGCATATCAAGATCCGGTTCTACTATATCTGTTGCACTTATGCTTGGGATTAAAAGAGAAGAAGCGGTAGAATTTTCATTTCTCATGGCTTTGCCAGCTGTTTTTGGTGCTACATTATTACAGGTAAAAGATATTACAACCATCGAATCCGAACAGATAATCTTTTATATAGTAGGAGCAATTGCTGCTTTTGTTTCTGCTTTTTTTGCTATTCATATAATGATCAAGATTGTAAAGAAAGCAAATCTAAAATTCTTTGCCCTCTACTGCCTGATATTAGGTATCATAACTGTGGTATGGCTGTAAAAAAAAGTCATAGCTACACAACAGAAAAATTCAAATTTGACACCCTAATAATAATCTCCATAGCATTATCAGTTATGATAGGGATGGCCATCTTTTCATACGATCCTGATGATCCATCATATAGCACGATTGTACTACAAAAAGACAATCCCGAGGTTACAAATCTACTTGGGAAATTTGGAAGCTACCTATCAGATTGGATAATTACCTATATAGGATTATCTGCCCTTATTTTACCTATTCTTGTTTTCATACTCTGTTTTCAACTTTATCAGTTCAGAAACACAAGAGGCTTAAGGGGCTATAAGCTAATACTAAACCTTTTTTTTATGACATTACTGATAATCGCCATTTCTGGGCTTTCAGGTGTTTATTTTGAAAGGGATCCCATATACCATGAAAAGCCATCAGGTGGTATAATAGGTCTTTTTATAAAGCTTATCATATTACCTCTTCTCGGTAAATTAGGTGCAATAATCATGTTGGGTACATCCTTGATTATAAGTTTATCATTTTTAATGAAGTTCTCCTTTGTGGATCTCTTCATTCATATAGCCAGACTTGCAAAAAATGCTGTAAAAAAAGAATCCGATGTTACTGTAGATGATACATTAGAAGAACAGATGGAGCAAATTATAGAAGAACCTATCATTAAAGCAACAAAACCAGAAACAAAACAAGAAAATTCTATCATAGAAGAAAAACCAGAACAAATCCTACATATCAAGTCGCAAAAAATAAGATCAGAAAAAACCTATTTCATTCCTGAGGATTTTTTACGAGAACCAGAAAAGTCAGAAGCCTCAGAATCTATCCAAGAGTTGAAAATTAAAGGGAAATTATTAGAGGAGAAATTACTTGACTTTGGTGTGCAAGGTAAAGTCAAAGAAATTCAACCTGGACCGATTGTAACACTTTTTGAGTTTGAGCCAGCACCAGGTATTAAAATCAGTAGGATTTCTGGTTTAGAAAGCGATCTCGCCCTTGCAATGAGCGCTTTAAGCGTAAGAATCATAGCCCCAATACCTGGCAAGTCTGTCATAGGCATTGAGCTACCTAACAAAAAAAGAAACACTGTCTATATCAAGGAACTTATCACTTCCAAAGAGTTTAAAGAGTCAAATGCAACCTTAGCCATCATATTGGGCAAGGATATCGCAGGCAAACCTTATATAGCAGACCTCACCAAAATGCCACACCTACTTATAGCAGGAACAACTGGCAGTGGTAAATCAGTAGCAGTAAATACAATAATATGTTCCCTTTTATACAAATGCCCACCTGATTATGTAAAATTTGCACTTATAGATCCAAAGATGGTAGAATTAAATGTCTATGATGGTATACCCCACCTTGCTGCTCCAGTGGTGGTAGACCCCCACAAAGCATCAAAACTACTTAAAAATGTTGTTACAGAGATGGAGAGTAGGTACGCTACCCTTGCCGAACACAAAGTAAGAAACATAGAATCATATAATAAAATTGCTGAATCAAATCCTGAACTTACAAAAATGCCATATCTTGTAATAATCGTTGATGAATTTGCTGATCTTATGATTGTAGCCGGTAAAGAGGTAGAACAATCCATTATCCGAATTGCTCAGATGGCAAGAGCTGTGGGTATTCACCTAATTCTTGCCACCCAGAGACCATCTGTAAATGTTATCACCGGTATAATTAAAGCAAATATGCCAGCAAGACTTTCTTTTAGGGTGTCTTCTAAAACAGATTCCAGAACTGTTCTTGATCAAAATGGTGCTGAGATGCTCCTGGGTAAAGGTGATGCCCTTTTTATACCACCTGGTAGCAGTGATCCTGTCAGAATCCATGGTTGTTTTGTAGATGAAACAGAGATCAATCAAATTGTGGAATACCTAAAACAGTTCGGAGAGCCCCAGTTCAATGAAGAGCTTGTTGTATTTGATACACATGAATCAGAGGATACCATAAGTGATGAAGATTTAGACGAGAAGTATTACGAAGCCCTTGAACTGGTGAAATCAAAAGGGGTTGCCTCCATATCCATGATACAGCGCTATCTCAAGATAGGTTACAACAGGGCAGCAAGAATAATGGAGATTATGGAAAAACAAGGGATCGTAGGTCCAAGCGATGGAACCTCAAAACCAAGGGAGGTACTCATAAAAGATTAAAATGGAACTTATAAACCTTGATGAAATCCCAGAATCACCAGGTGTTTATACATTTTTAGATACTTCAGACAGAATCATATATGTTGGTAAAGCAGTAAATCTTAGAAAAAGAGTGGCATCATATTTCAGCAATACAATAAAATCACCCAAAACCATTCAGATGGTTTCAACTGCTAAAGATCTAAAATTTATAGTCACCAAGAATGAGGTGGAAGCCTTACTCCTTGAAAACAATATCATAAAAACTGAAAAACCCAAATACAACGTTCGTCTAAAAGATGCCAAAAGTTACCCATTCATAAAGCTAACAAAGGAGAAATACCCAAAAATAACAATAACCCGTGACACAAAGGATAAAGACGCCTTCTATTATGGACCATTTGTAAGTGCTTCTGACATCAGAGGGGTTTTACTGGAGCTACTCAAGCTATTCCCGGTGAGAACATGTTCAGAAACAACATTTAAAAAGGGGAAAATCTGTTTAAATTATCAGATCAAACAATGCTCAGGTCCCTGTGAAGGGCTAATAAGTGATGAACATTACAATAGGATTGTAGATGATCTCAAAACTTTTTTTAGCGGCAAGGTGGTTGACATAAAAGAAAGATTGAAGGAAAAGATGTTACAATACTCCCAAAATCTTATGTTTGAAGATGCAGCAAAAATCAGGGATAAAATTAAAGCATTAGATACACTCTTTGAAAAACAAAGTGTTGTAGAGCTATCGGATAAAAATTTTGATCTTTTCATATTAGAAGAAGATGATCTGTTTCTCATTCTCTGCAGTGTGTTTATTAGAAATGGTAAGATTATAGGGATAAAAGTAGATTTTATTGATTTTGAAGATGATTTTGATATCTCCAGCTATATTCTTCAATATTACTCCATTACCCAACAGGTGCCAGATGAAATTGCCATATATATAAACAGATCCCCAGTTTTAGAAAACAATGCCCTTTTAGAAGCCATTAAAGAGGCTACAGGTATGCAAACATCTCTAAAGAAATATGTCTCTAAAAACATCATAGACCTTTCTTTGGAAAATATAAAACAACAAAAAGAACATATCTTAAAGAAAAAAGATACCCTTTTCGCAGCATTAACCAAACTAAAACAGCTTATAAACATTACCACCCCCATAGAACAGCTAACTATAGAGTGTATAGACATCTCCCATCTATACGGTAATAACACTGTAGGTGCTTCCATCTGCTGGTGTCATGGTGATTTTATCAAAAAAAGATATAGACGGTATAAAATTAAACAAGCATTAAACAACGATTTTGAATCCATATATGAAGTTATGATGAGGAAAGCAAAAAATATAATCGAAGGGAACGAAGAGGGGGCTGATATCTATCTCATAGATGGAGGTCCAGGCCAACTTAATGCTGCCCTCAAAGCGTTGAAAGAAAATGGGCTACAAATACCGATTTTGGCAATATCTAAAGGCAGATCAAAAAGGGGCCTTAGGTTCAGCTCAGATGAATCTATTGAGCAACTCCATATACCAAACAGAAAAAATCCTATATCCTTTAAAAAAAATGATCCCTTGCTACTCCTTTTACAGAAAATAAGGGATGAAGCCCATAGATTTGTAATAAGCTACATGAGGAGTAGTTACGAAAAGCTCCTTTTTCGATCAGATATACTTTCAATTAAAGGTATTGGTGAAAAAAGATTAAAAAAAATCCTTTCATTATACCCTGATATCAAAGAGATAAAACATATACCCGTTACAACCTTATCAAAAACTTGCGGCATCCCGATAGATGTTGCCCAAAAGCTAATGGAACATATTGATAAGGCTATAAAAAACAAGGAGGATAACAATGACACTTGAAGGTAAAAAAATACTTATAACAGGTGCAAGTAAAGGGATTGGCGCATCTTTGGCTAAAAAGCTTGCTGATAAAAAAGCGACTCTTTTGTTAACAGCAAGAAGTATGAGTAAAGCCACCGAATTAATAGCCGATCTACAAAAAAAAGAGATCTCTTTTTACACCTTTGATGCGGATCTTTCAAAAGAGGAAGATATAAAAAGTATGTACTACTATTTCACATCAAAAGTAGAAGGTCTTGATATACTGATAAACAACGCAGGACGAGGTATCTACAAACCGATCACAGACGAAACAGCAAAAACTATCAGAGATATTCTAAATCTAAACCTCTTCGGCCTTATCTATACCACAGCCCTCTTTTCCAAAACTATTATTGAAAACAGAGGAACAATTGTAAATATAGCTTCAGTAGCTGGCAGAAAAGGGTTTACAGGTTTGTCCACCTATTGTGCCTCAAAATGGGGTGTTGTAGGATTTTCAGAAAGCCTAAGGGATGAACTCTGTAGTAAAAATGTCAGGGTAATAACTGTAGAACCGGGTCTTGTGGACACAGAATGGGGGGAAGAGCTACCGGAAGGGTTTGTCCAATACAAAAAATCCGTTAATATGCTTACACCAGAGGATGTGGCAAACACCATAGTCTTCGCCTTAGAACAGCCAGAGCATGTCAGTATGAATGAAATACTGATTAGACCTACTAACCAGCCAAGATAAAATATATATCATAAAAAAAGGGGGGCCTAAGCCCCCAGTTTAGCCATTTTTGATAAATTTATACTTCTCTGATTGTAAATAGCTGGAACCAGTACCCGCAGGGATTAATCTACCCATGATAACGTTCTCTTTTAATCCTCTAAGATAATCCACTTTACCTAAACATGCCGCATCTGTTAACACACGGGTTGTTTCCTGGAAGCTTGCAGCTGATATAAAGCTTTCAGTATTCAGAGCAGCCTTTGTAATCCCCTGCAAAATAACCTTACCCTTTGGTGGAACAAGCCCTTGAGCCAAAAGCTCCTGCTGCACTTTTATAAACTCATGCTTATATACCTCTTCATTAGGCATAAAATCAGAATCACCGGGATCCTCTATCATAACCTTTTTTAGCATCTGCTTTACAATAACCTCTATGTGTTTGTCATTGATCGTAACACCTTGTTTACGGTATACCGTCTGTATCTCGTTTACGAGGTATTTCTGCAGTTCATCTTCCCCCAATATGGCCAGAATATCATGGGGGTTTACAAGACCATCCACAATCTGCTCACCTGCTTTTATCCTATCACCATTTCTTACGTTGATATACTTCTGAACAGATATGTTGTACGTTTTTTTATCACCGGTTTCAGGGTTTTCAATGGTAACTTTTCTCATACCTTTTGAAATACCTTCGATCTTCACTATACCGTCTATTTCAGCAATAATCGCTGATTCCTTTGGTTTTCTAGCTTCAAAAAGCTCCGATACTCTCGGAAGACCCACAGTGATGTCCTTTGTCTTCATTGTTTCTTTTGGGATCTTAGCGATTATATCACCAGGAAGAACATACGAACCTTCATCACAGTTTATAATTGCTCCAACAGGCAGTATATATCTGTGTATCGTTTTGTTGTCTTTATCTTTTATAGAAATTCGTGGTTGTCTCTTTTCTCTGGTATTACTGATAATGATCTTTTGGGATACACCGGTAATCTGGTCTATCTCCTCCTTCAAAGTTTCCCCTTCTATAATATCACCGTATGCCACACGACCTTCATACTCAGTCAGAATAACAGAAACATACGGATCCCACTCTGCAAGCATTGCCCCTTGCTTAACCTCATCCCCTTCAGCCACATGTAACCTTGTACCGTAAGTCACTACAAATTTTTCCAATATTCTACCGTTTTTATCTACAAGCTGCAATAAGCCATTCCTGTTCATCACAACGTTTTGACCAAACCTATTCTTAATCACCTTTACATCCACAAGCTGAACAATACCACCAAATTTAGCATGGATATTGGAAGCCTCAGTGGTAGTAGAAGCCGCACCACCAATATGGAAGGTTCTCATCGTAAGCTGAGTACCCGGTTCACCTATAGATTGAGCAGCAATTATACCAACAGCTTCCCCAATCTCTACTGGTCGCTTGGTAGCAAGATCCATACCGTAGCAGTACTTACAAACACCATGTTCAAGTTCACAGGTAAGCACACTTCTAATCTTTATCCTATCTATGGCACGCTCTTCCAATATTTTTACAGTTTTATCATCTATCAAAGTGTTGGCTGGCACTATGAGTTCATCGGTTATAGGGTCGTAAACATCATCCAATGTGTACCTACCATATACCCTTTCACCAAGAGGTTCTATAATTTCACTACCTTCCATAAGGGCTGTCATCTCAATACCTCTAATGGTGCCACAATCCTCTTCCATCACTATAACATCTTGGGAAACATCCACAAGTCTTCTTGTCAGATATCCAGCATTAGCAGTTTTCAGTGCAGTGTCAGCAAGACCTTTTCTTGCACCATGGGTAGAGTTGAAATATTCTGAAACTGTGAGACCTTCCCTAAAGTTTGAGATAATTGGTGTCTCAATAATCTCACCGGATGGTTTAGCCATAAGACCCCTCATGCCTGCAAGCTGGCTAATCTGGGCTTTACTACCCCTTGCACCCGAGTGGGCCATAACATAAATGGGGTTGTAAAATCTTTTCCTCTTCTCCGTTTGGGACTTATCACCACCCTGCTCTTCAATCGTCTTCATAAGATGGGCAGCTATTTTATCGTTTGTGGTGGACCATATCTCTATGATCTGGTTGTATCGTTCACCTTTGGTCAAAGCACCTTCCCTGTAACTTTCCTCTATCTGAAGAACACTCTGCATTGCAGCATCGATCAGTTCCTGTTTTTCCTTTGGGATAATCAGGTCATCGATACATATAGAAAACCCTGCCATAGTAGAATATTTAAAACCAAGATCTTTTAAGTTATCAAGAAATTTTGCAGTTTCGTAATTACCCAGCTTATTATAGATCTCCTCCACCATCTTTGTAATCTTTTTCTTCTCCAATACGTCATTTACTATATCAAAAGGCAGCTCCTTAGGTACTATCTGATAAAGGATGACCCTACCTGTTGTGGTATCGTAAATCTTTCCATTGATTCTAACTTTGATAAAGGCATTTATATCGACAACACCCTGATCGTATGCGACAATCACCTCTTCTTCGGAACTAAAGATCATCCCCTCACCTTTAGCATTCTTAACCCCTCGACTTAAATAGTATATCCCCAATACCATGTCCTGTGTAGGAACAGCGAGGGGTTTACCACTTGCAGGGGAAAGTATGTTATACGGGGCAAGCATAAGTACCTTTGCCTCGAGTTGGGCATCTATAGACAATGGCACATGAACAGCCATCTGGTCTCCGTCAAAGTCGGCGTTAAAAGCTGGACAAACGAGGGGGTGCAGTTGAATAGCTTTACCTTCTACAAGTACAGGTTCAAAAGCCTGAATACCTAATCTATGTAAGGTAGGGGCTCTGTTTAGCAACACAGGGTGTTCTTTAATAACCTCTTCCAGTACATCCCAGACCTCTTCACGCTGCTCTTCAACCATCCTCTTAGCTTGTTTTATAGTCAGCGCGAGCCCTTTTTCCTTTTCAAGTTTGTAGTAGATAAAAGGCTTGAAAAGCTCGAGGGCCATAAGTTTTGGGATACCACACTGGTGCATCTTCAGATGAGGTCCAGCAACGATAACAGAACGACCTGAGTAATCTACTCTTTTACCCAAAAGGTTTTGTCTGAACCTACCCTGTTTACCCTTTATCATATCGCTAAGAGACTTAAGCGGTCTTTTGTTGGACCCTCTGATGATTCTACCTCTTCTACCATTATCAAAAAGGGCATCAACAGCCTCTTGAAGCATCCTCTTTTCATTACGTATAATGATCTCGGGAGCATTTAGCTCTATCAAACGTTTAAGTCTATTATTCCTATTTATAACCCTTCTATAGAGATCATTTAAATCACTTGTAGCAAATCTACCCCCATCGAGGGGAACAAGGGGCCTAAGTTCCGGTGGTATTACAGGTATAACATCCATCACCATCCATTCCGGCTTATTGCCACTTTTTCTAAAGGCTTCCATCACTTTGAGCCTTTTGGCGATCTTGACCTTTTTCTGTTCACTATTTGTTTCCCTTAGCTCAGCTTTGAGTTCAGGTATAGCAATATCCAAATCTATCTTTTTGAGCAGATCCTTAATCGCCTCAGCACCCATTTTAGCTACTATTGAATTTGGACCATACTTATCTATGATCTGCCTGTATCTCTCCTCACTGATAACCTCATTTTCAGCTACCTCTTTCACCTGTTTGGGATCGATAACAACATACGATTCAAAATACACAATCCTCTCTATATCCTTTACACTCATATCCAATATAGTTCCAATTCGGCTGGGGGAGCTTTTGAAAAACCAGATGTGCACAACAGGTGAAGCAAGCTCAATATGCCCCATCCTTTCCCTTCTCACCTTTGACTGGATAACCTCAACCCCACATTTTTCGCAAACAATACCCCTATGTTTCATCCTCTTGTATTTACCACAAAGACATTCCCAATCCTTCACAGGACCAAATATCTTTGCACAAAACAGTCCATCCCTTTCCGGCTTAAATGTTCTGTAATTTATAGTCTCAGGTTTTGTCACTTCACCGTTTGACCACTCACGGATCTTTTCTGGTGACGCTATCTTTATCCTTATTGCATCAAAAAAAGTCGGGCTCTTTTCTTGATTTAAAATTTCTTTTGCCATATTTAAATGAGCCCTCCATTATTTATTTTTCATCATCAGATAAATCTTCTTTCTTCAAAAGTTCCACGTCAAGCCCCAAGCCCTGCATCTCTTTTATGAGTACGTGGAAAGATTCCGGCATACTCGGTTTGAAGCTAAAGTTACCATTTACTATCGACTCATAAACCCTTGTACGCCCTTCCACATCATCAGACTTAACCGTAAGCATTTCCTGAAGGATATTCGAAGCCCCATAAGCTTCGAGAGCCCAAACCTCCATTTCACCCAATCTCTGACCACCAAACTGAGCCTTACCACCAAGCGGCTGCTGGGTAACGAGAGAATAAGGACCCGTAGATCTTGCATGCATTTTCGTCTCAACCAGGTGATGAAGCTTCATCATATACATCACCCCTACAGTGACCTCCTGCTCAAAACGCTCACCTGTTCTACCATCGTAAAGGACAGTTTGGCCATCTTCACTAAAACCTGCTTTCCTTAATAACTCCTTTATATCTGACTCTTTGGCACCATCAAAAACAGGTGTTGCCACATAAAGCCCTAAGGCTTTTGCAGCCCAACCCAAATGGGTTTCTAAAACCTGTCCCACGTTCATCCTTGAGGGAACACCGAGGGGATTAAGCACGATCTCCACTGGTGTACCATCTGGAAGATACGGCATATCCTGCTCAGGTAGGATCCTGGATATAACACCTTTGTTACCATGGCGACCTGCCATTTTATCACCCACCATAAGCTTTCTTTTTACAGCAAGATATACCCTCACTGACTTTAAAACACCAGCAGGTAGTTCATCACCCTTTTCTATCTTAGATTTCTTCTCTTTAAACTTTTCTTCAATGGTTTTTAACTGTGCAAAATATTTATTATTTATCTTAGTGATCTCCGGTTCAACCTCTTCTCTATCCTCAATTGGCAATGCCACCAATTCAGAGTAATCTAATCTTTTCAGTACCTCTTCAGGCACAGTTGCACCTTTTTTGAAGGACTCCCCATTGAGGGTAACAGCTTTCAACAGTTTTTTACCTGAGATAACCGAAATGATAGCCATCTTTCTTGTTTCATCCAGTGTAAGCATCTCTGTTTTATATTTTCTCTGAAGTTCGTTCAATTCAGCTTTTTCCAGTTTAATGGTTCTTTCATCTTTTTCCACACCCCTTCTGGTCATGGTTATCACATCCACCACCACACCACTAATACCAGAAGGCACCCTCAACGACGCATCCTTCACATCCCCTGCCTTTTCACCAAATATTGCCCTTAAAAGCTTTTCCTCAGGGGTTGTTTGGGATTCACCCTTTGGGGTTACTTTACCCACTAAGATATCCCCCTCTTTGACTTTAGCACCTATCCTAATTATACCGCTCTCATCGAGATCTTTAAGGGCTTCTTCACTAACATTTGGAATATCCCTTGTGATCTCCTCTGGCCCAAGCTTTGTATCCCTTGCCTCAATCTCAAACTCTTCTATATGTATAGAGGTGTAAGCATCCTCTTTAACTAACTTTTGGGAAACAAGTATAGAGTCCTCATAGTTATAACCCATCCAAGGCATAAATGCCACCACCACATTTCTACCTAAAGCTAAGTCACCCCTATCGGTGGCAGGGCCATCAGCGATGATATCACCTTTTTCCACTTTTTGACCTTTCTGAACCAATGGTCTATAGTTTATGCATGTATCCTGGTTTGTTCTTCTATATTTATCTAATTCATAGACATCTATACCAAAATCCCCAGCCTCATTGTAACCTATTATTATGGTCTTTGCATCAACGTAGTGAACAACACCACTCCTTTTAGCAACAAGCACAGCTCCAGAATCTATGGCCACTTTTCTCTCCAGTCCAGTTCCTACAATCGGCGCATCGGTTTTAACCAAAGGCACACCCTGACGCTGCATGTTTGATCCCATCAGAGCCCTGTTTGCATCATCATGCTCGAGGAATGGTATCAGAGCTGTAGAGACAGAAATGATCTGATTTGGCGCAACGTCCATAAACTGAATCTCATCCTTGTGAACAGTTACGATTTCACCTTTTTTCCGGGCAATAACATATTCGTTTACAAAATTACCTGCCTCATCCAGCTTGGCATTAGCCTGAGCTATATAATAATCCTCCTCTTCAATTGCAGACATATACACCACTTCATCCGTAACCCTACCATTTTCCACCTTTCTATAGGGTGTCTCAATAAAGCCATACTCATTTACCCTTGCATATGTAGTCAATGAAGTGATAAGACCGATGTTCGGCCCTTCAGGTGTTTCGATAGGACAGAGTCTACCATAATGGGATGTATGAACGTCCCTTACCTCAAAGCCAGCTCTATCCCTATTCAAACCACCAGGCCCCAAAGCTGATAACCTTCTTTTATGGGTAATCTCACTCAACGGATTAGTCTGATCCATAAACTGGGACAACTGATAGCTACCAAAAAACTCCTTTATAGATGAAGAAAGGGGTTTTGCATTGAGCAGATCCTGAGGAGTAAGATCTTTTGTATCCTGAATACTCATCCTCTCTTTTACAGTTTTCTCCATCCTTACCATACCGATACGGATATGGTTCTGTAGCTGTTCCCCAACAGCCTTAACACGCCTATGACCCAAATGATCTATATCATCCACCTGATCTTCCTGCAACCTGATGTTATTTAATACTCTAATGGTCTCAACAACATCCTCTTTGGTAAGAATCGTTAGATCAAGGGGTTTATTGAGTTTAAGTCTTTTGTTTATCTTTAGACGCCCCACCCTTGAAAGATCATACCTTTTATCATTAAAGAAAAGATTTTCAAAATAGGTTTTAGCGGTCTCCACAGTGGCAGGTTCACCAGGTCTCATCTTTTTGTATATCTCAAGGAGTGCCTCTTCCATCGATTCAATTTTATCCGCTTCCAACATATCCCTAATGGCAGTATCACTACCAGCTTTATCTATCAAAAGAACCTCAAAATCCTCAATCCCGTGATCCTTCAACTTGTCAAGCAACTCAATGGTAATTTTAGTATTTGCTCTAACGAGCAGTTCACCATCTTTTGATACAATGTCCCTTGCAAAAAACGTATCAGCTATATCTTCATACTGGCAATCCATCTTCTTGATATTCGCTTTCAAAAGCTTTCTCACTATCGCCTTTGAAAACTTATGGCCAGCTTTGTAAATGACCTCACCATTTTCATCTTTTATATCCAAACTGTTGCGTCTACCAATTAAATCTTCAGGCTCAAAAAATCTTTCAAAATTAAGCCCCTTAAACCTCACCTTTTCCGTTTTATAAAATGTATTTAAAATATCTTGTTCTGTATATCCCAACGCCTTAAGTAGAACAGTGGACAATATCTTTCTTTTTTTGTCGATCCTTACATATATAAAGTTTTTAGTGTCAAACTCAAAATCTATCCAAGAACCCCGATAAGGGATAATGCGGGCACCGTAAAGATGTTTCTCTACTACACTTTTACCAGCCGTAAGATCTTCAAAAAAGATTCCGGGCGATCTGTGGAGCTGACTTACAATAACCCTTTCCACACCATTTATGATAAAAGTAGCCCTTTCAGTCATCAAAGGTATATCACAAAGATAAACGTCAGATTCTTTTGCCGATGAAACTACCTTTTCAGTACCATCTTCACTGTTTTCATAGCACACCAACCTTACCTTTACCTTAAGGGGTGCAGCATAAGAAGTCTTTCTTATTATAGATTCTTTAGCATCATATTTTGGCTTCTCAATGGAATAGCTAATATACTCAAGAACAGATGTCTCATTAAAATCAGATATCGGAAATATCTCTCTAAAAACCTGTTCCAAACCTTTGTTTTCCCGCTTATCTGCTGGAACATCCAGTTGTAGGAAGTCCAGATAAGAGTTCTTCTGAACCTCAACAAGGTCTGGCATATCTAATACTTTTTTTATCTTAGAAAAACTAACTCTTTGAATGGAATTGGTAGATTTATTCATTTCTCCACCTATAGGATTTATTTATGTTTTTAAAATAACTCAAAGTGAAAAAAGGAGGCTTTCGCCTCCATTTATAACACAAGTAGATATTACTTAATCTCTACAGTAGCACCAGCTTCAACAAGCGCTGCCTTGATCTTTTCAGCCTCTTCCTTCTTCACACCCTCTTTAACAGGCTTTGGAGCCTCATCGACAAGAGCCTTAGCCTCTTTAAGTCCAAGACCTGTGATCTCTCTAACAACCTTGATAACCTGTACCTTCTGAGCGCCACCGCTTACAAGGATTACATCAAACTCAGTCTTTTCTGCAGGAGCTTCAGCAGTAGCTGCAGCAGCTGCAGGAGCAGCCATCATAGCAACAGGAGCAGCAGCAGAAACACCAAACTTCTCCTCAAGCTCTTTTACAAAATTAGCAAGTTCTATTACAGTCATATTTTCGATAAACTCGATTACTTGTTCCTTAGTGATTGACATCTAAGTCCTCCGTTTAATTATTTTTTTTGTCTTTAATAGCATTAAGCACATTGAGCAAGCTTCTTGGTACGTTTGCAAGGAGAGATACAAAATTTCTGACAGGTGCACCCATGGATCCAAGCATCCTTGCAAGGAGCTCTTCCCTCGAAGGTAGATCAGCAAGTGCAATTACATCCTCTTTTGTTAATCTCTGTCCTTCGAAATACCCACATCTAATTTCAAACTTTTTGAAATCTTTTGAGAATTTCTTGAGCATTTTGGCTACTACTGTTGGCTCACCATAAACGATGGTACAGGTGGTTTGATCCTTAAGGTCACCGTCTAGTGCAGTGATATTATTTCCGTTTAACGCTTTTTTAAGCAGTCTATTTTTAACCACTCTAAAGTCATTGCCCGTTGACTTTATAGCGGAACGAATAGCTGTCAATTCGGGGAAGGTACACCCCTTATAGTCAGCTAAAAAGATTGCATTAGCTTTTTCAATTTTGGCCTTTAAGCTTTCCACCAACAATTTCTTATCATTTTTCTTCAAGATGTCCTCCTAAATCCGGCCGCATCTATGACAACCGGTTTCCGCAGGATTTATGCATAAAGCGACCTGCTTCTTTAACCAGAATTCCTTTCTTTACTATAGTTCGGTTAACACCTTTTGCTGATCGACCTTTATACCAGGTCCCATAGTGGTAGATATTGCTATACCACGCACATATTGCCCTTTTGCTGTAGCTGGTTTTGCTTTTATGAGTGTTTCTAAAAGGGCCTTGAAATTCTCTGCTAATTTGTCAACATCAAAGCTTCTCTTACCCAATGGTGCATGAATTATACCAGCTTTGTCCACCCTAAACTCAATCATACCTGATTTGAGATTCTTAACCACCTCTTTAACATTTGTTGTTACTGTTCCCACCTTAGGGTTGGGCATCAAACCCCTTGGTCCTAAAATTTTACCTAATTTACCCACTGCACCCATCATATCCGGTGTAGCCACGACCTTATCAAAATCGAGCCAACCTTCTTGGATCTTTTTAACAAGATCCTCATCGCCTACAAAATCTGCACCTGCTTCCTGAGCCTCTTTTGCCTTTTCTCCTTTTGCAAAGACCAATACTCTTACCTGCTTTCCTGTGCCATGGGGTAGCGTTACCGAACCCCTTACCATTTGATCAGCATGTCTTGGATCAACACCAAGCTTAATAGCCGCATCTACACTTTCATCAAAATTAGCAAAAGCTATCTCTTTTGCCAATTGAAGTGCCTCTTTTAAATCGTAGTACTTCAGCCTATCTACTTTTTCGGCTGCCAATTTATATCTTTTTCCTACCTTAGCCATTGTCACCCACCTCTTATAACTCTACTTCTACGCCCATGCTCTTAGCAGAACCGGCCACTATCTTCATAGCAACTTCAATATCCTTAGTATTGAGATCTGGAAGCTTTATCTCAGCTATCCTCCTCAGCTGCTCTTTGCTGAGTTTACCTATCTTTTTAGTCTTAGGGTTATCAGAGCCACTTTCTATCTTCAACTCTTTTTTAATAAGCTGAGTTACTGGTGGAGTTTTAGTTATAAACGTAAAGGACCTATCCTCATACACAGTTATTATAACAGGTATTATCATATCACCCATGTTTTGGGTAGCTGCGTTAAATGCTTTACAAAACTCCATTATATTAACACCCCTTTGACCCAATGCTGGTCCAACAGGGGGTGATGGGTTTGCTTTGCCTGCAGGAATCTGTAACTTAACCTGCCCCATTACTTTTTTTGCCATATATATCCTCCAATTATCCTACTCTTTTAATTTGTAAAAAATCCAAATCTATAGGCGTCTGCCTACCAAAAATGCTTACAATTACTCTCACCTTCTCCTTTTCAGTGTTCACATCATCCACCACACCGGTAAACCCCTGAAAAGGACCATCTATAACCTCAACAACATCACCCTTTATATATTTCAAGGCTATACGGGGTGCCTCTGACTTAGCAAGATCTATCATAGCCTTTACATCCTGCTCCGGAATCGGTACAGGGTTAACCCCACCAACAAAGCCCGTCACTTTTGGTATGGATTTTACCTTATGCCAGTTTTCAGTGTTCATTTCCATGTTTATCAGTATATACCCCGGGAAAGTACTCTTTTTACTGATCCTCTTGGTCCCTTTAACCAGTTCAACAACATTTTCAGTGGGTATCAGTATTTCGCCAAAGGAATCGTAGAGATTTTCATTTTTTATCTTCTCTTCGAGAAGCTTTTTCACCCTTTTCTCAAAACCAGAATATGTATGCACTACATACCACTGTTTAGCCATATCTAACCCACTATAAACTCTATTATTTTTGAAAGAGCCACATCTACTACCCCAAGAAACAACGCCATCAGAATAACAAAAATTATTACCACTGTCGTTGTACCAATGGTCTCATTTTTAGATGGCCATACTACTTTTTTAAGCTCTTCTTTTACTTCTTTGATAAAATTAATATACTTTTCCACAACATACCCCTTTTAAGATGGCAGGCCAAGAGGGACTCGAACCCCCAACCCCCGGTTTTGGAGACCGGTGCTCTGCCAATTGAGCTATTGGCCTAACTATATCTACTACTTGGTTTCCCTATGAACAGTATGCTTGCGATCAAATTTACAGTACTTCTTAAGCTCAAGTTTACCAGTAGTAGTTTTTTTATTTTTGGTTGTTGTGTAGTTTCTATTTTTGCACTCTGTGCAAGCCAAAGTGATTATCTCTCTCATCGCTTCCTCTACTCTATAATCTCAGTAACAACACCAGCACCGACAGTCCTACCACCTTCACGAATCGCAAACCTCAAACCCTGCTCCATAGCTATAGGCTGGATCAACTCCACAGTCGCACTTATATTATCACCAGGCATCACCATCTCT
>JAOAHS010000042.1 GCA_026415135.1 Calditerrivibrio sp.
GGGAGTTTGCTCATTAATACCAAAAATTATTTGGTATCTAACTTTACTATAAGCTGTTCTTGTCTGACAGCTGAGATTATGTTTGTAAATATTATATCCTTTTGGTATAAAAAAATGTTGACTACTGCAATAAAAAATGATAATTAAACAATCCTTTTAAAAATGGAGGTAACAGAAATGATTGCTATATTAAAAACAGGTGGTAAGCAGTTTATAGTCAAGGCTGGTGATGTATTAAAGGTTGAAAAGATAGAAGGGGAGCCAGGTACCACTATTAAACTTGATGGTGTTTTAATGGTATCTGATGGCGAAAAGGTTACTTTTGGGAATCCTACAGTAAGTGGGGCTTTTGTGGAAGCAGAAATTGTGGAACAAACTCGAGGTGAAAAGGTAATCGCTTTTAAGAGAAGGCCAAGACACGATTATAAAAAAAAGATAGGCCACAGGCAGTATCTTACAAAAATCAAGATAAAAGAGATTAAGGTTAGCTAAGGAGGCGTTCGATGGCACACAAGAAAGCTGGTGGTAGTACAAGAAATGGAAGGGATAGTCACAGCAAGCGCCTTGGTGTAAAAAAATCTGACGGTCAAGTTGTAGTAGCTGGAAATATTATTGTAAGGCAGAGAGGTACCAAATTTAAGCCTGGCAAGAACGTAGGCTGTGGTACAGATTACACCCTGTTTGCTTTGATAGATGGAAAAGTAAAATTTGAGGATAAAGGAAGTAGAGGTAAGTTTGTTTCTGTTTACGCTGATCAATCTGCATAGTTAGAATAAAACCCTTTTGTTCAATGGGTGCATTGGCACCCATTTTTTTTGGAGTATTCCTTGAAATTCATAGATACTGTAAAGATAATAGTAAAAGCTGGTGATGGTGGTGATGGCTGTGTAAGCTTTCGCCGGGAAAAATTTGTCCCAAAAGGTGGACCAGATGGTGGGCATGGAGGAAGAGGTGGGCATGTTATCCTTGTAGGGGATCGATCAAAACATACATTACTTGATTTGAATTATCAACATATCTATCGAGCTGAAAGGGGACAGCATGGTAGGGGTAATGACCAAAATGGTAGATCAGGAGAGGATCTTTTTATAAAAGTACCGCTTGGTACTGTCGTAAAAGACTTTGAAAAAGATGAGATTATTGGTGAAATACTTGAAGATGGTCAAGAGATCATAGTAGCAAAAGGTGGTAGAGGTGGAAGGGGGAATCTGGCTTTTGTAAGCCCCACACAGAGGGCACCGAGAATTGCAGAACCCGGTGAGCCCGGTGAAGAGAAAGCTCTGTTGCTTGAATTAAAGCTTATCGCAGATGTGGGGATAGTTGGATTTCCAAACGCTGGTAAGTCCACATTTATATCTGTTGTATCAGCGGCAAAACCTAAAATAGCTGACTACCCATTTACCACTCTAACACCCAATCTGGGGGTAGTTAAAGGTGAATATGGTAGTTCTTTTGTTCTTGCTGATATGCCGGGCCTTATTGAAGGGGCACATCTGGGGCTTGGTTTGGGGATACAGTTTCTAAGACATATCGAAAGAACAAAGTTTATTTTACATTTTGTTGATGCTTCATCTGAAGAGTCAATGGTAGAAAACTACAAAAAAATTAGGAAGGAACTGGAGTCCTATTCTAAAGATCTCTCAGAAAAGTATGAAATCATCGTGGCAACTAAGATGGATGCTGTAAATATTGATAATCTAAAGGAATTTGAAGATTATATCAAAGGTAGAGATTTCTTCAAAATCTCATCTATCACAAAAACAGGGGTGGATGATCTGATAAAGTTCATAAGCGAAAAACTGAAAGATCTTCAACAGCGTAGCTTAGACAACCAATAGCACCATTGAATTGGGGGTTTTTTAGTACGTTGATATCTTTTGCCAGATGTTTTGAAAGAAAATAAACGATCCCTTTTAGGGAGGCAACACCACCACTTACATAAATTTTGTGTTTGTTAAATCTTTTTACCTGTGGTATGAGGCGCCTTGCTATAGAGTCGTTTACTCCAGCTGCTATACTATCAAAAGCACACCCTTCGGCAATCTTACCTATGATCTCTGACTCGGCAAAAACGGAGCAGGTGGAGCTGAGTTTTACTGGATTGTCGATATAAGCACCCAACTGTTCTACAGACATTTTTAGTATTGCCGCTGAAGACTCTAAAAACCTTCCAGAACTTGCGGCACACTTATCGTTCATTATAAAGTCCTCTATGTAACCATCCCTAACAATTATTACCTTACTATCCTGCCCACCTACATCCAAAAGCACAAAGTCCTTTTCTTTGGTCTGTATCAAAGCACCTCTGTAGTGGGCTTTGATCTCGGAAATAACATCAGCGTTTTTAAAGTTTATAAGATTTCTACCATAACCTGTGGCACAAATCTTAACAGGAGATGACGTCAAAAAAGAGAGGTCCAAAGATAGCTGATTATCAATCCTGATAACATACTTTTGATAAAAGGTTACTGTATCGATTAAATCGAATGAGATTTTATTATCAGAGTAAAGAGCAATTTTTACAAACCTACTACCGAGATCTATACCTACGAACATCTCTTCCCCTCAAGCATTTCGATAAAGGACTCTAATCTGATTTTTGTTCTGGCATCTAATCCATCGGGATCGTTGCCTTCGATGGTTATTACAGGTATTTTTACCTCTTTTTTGATTATGACATCTTGAATCTGTCTATAGCAAAAGGATTGGACATAGTGGATCAATCCATCGAGCTTTCTATTGAAGATCTCTTTTTTTATATCATTTAATCTGTGGTAGATATCGTAAGGGTAGGTGTATTCGATAAAGTTTTGGATATAATCATCACCCATAAAGGGCATGGCAAACTGTCTTTGTATTTCATTGAAGATTACGGAGACCCCCTTTGACTCTAAAAAATCGTATAGGTCTGTAAAGATAGGTGGAACACCGATAATACCGATTTTTATTTTGTGTATTATGGGAGTTCTTTTCTCCGCTTTTTTTAAAAAGGTATCCAGATGTTTTTCAAATGTTATTGGGTCTGAGTTGAAATCTGTGGAGGAGACAAGCCATAGGTGGTTTTCAAATCCGGTTACATACCCATCGATGGTCATCTGGTCTAATCTCTTTAATTTTTCTCGAACAGGTTTTAGTTTTTTTGCAATTGCAAGGGCTTCGGTAAGATCCCCATTTAACGAGGCTGCTAAATGTTTTATTTGATTTTCAAGAAAAGAATATTTGTCGGGGGCATCATAGGGATAAGCAAAGGTATGGACTTTGATCCCTTCTGATCGAAAGATCTCTATGAGGGCGTGGGTATTGCTACAATCCCCTTCTGTGACGGCGATCACTTCGTCCACTTTTTTTTCCATTACCACAGCCAGAATCCCCTTAATCCAACTACAGGTGTTGCGTGGTAGACCATACTCTTCAGCAAATTCGATCTTTTTGTAAGGGGTTTTGTCTGTTATAAAAATATTGTTGAGATCTACTGGGATTTTTTTAGCTGAAAGGACAATCTCTACAGGGATTGTAGTGGTAAAACCTACTTTTTTCATTACAGGCTGTAATCTATGTACCTTCTGATCTCTCTGTGGAGCCCTTCCCGATTTTTAAAGATGATCATATTTTTTTCAAAAAAAGAGTCTATCAATTCAAAGTCCACGATGTCTGCTTCCCTACCATCTTCTAAGGAAATGCGATAAACTTTTGTGACTTCATTGCTTTTTGATACAGTACCTTTTAGGTGTTTACCTTTTCTAAGGAGTGTTATGAAAATTAAGTCGTCCTTAAGTTCAAAATCGATCTCTTCCCATCTCATATTTTTAAATACAATCATCCATCTACTCATATCTCACCATTGGAATGACTAATATATTTTGAATATCTTTCTAAGAGCTCTTTGACTTCTTTTAAACTATATGGCTTGGGTAAGTAATCGTTGAAACCGTATTTCTCCTTCTCCTGTATAACGAGGTCATCTGAATACCCGGAGGAGACTACAAAATAACTCTTTATTCCCATCTTTTTGAGTCTATTCATAGTTTCTAAACCATTAAGACCAGATCTGATCGTAAGATCAAGTACCACAATATCAAAGGGTTCGGACTTTACGGCTTCAAGTAGCTCTTCCCCATTTGACACAGTCTTAACTTTGCTGCCCAATGTTTCTAAAAGTATCTCAAAGGAGTCCCTTAGGATCTCTTCGTCATCCATGTATATTACAGATATGTTTTTGTCCATCATATTAAAGTGAGTTATATTCTCTTGTTTTTGATTACATGGGTGTTTATCGTTAAGGGGGATAAAAAAGATAAATTCACATCCATCCAGGTGGTTTTTAAAAGTGAGATGTCCTTTATGTTGCTTGATAATAGAATAACAGGTGGCAAGGCCCAGGCCTGTTCCTCTGGATTTTGTAGTAAAAAATGGTTCAAAGATTTTTGTGGATAGTGCTTCAGGGACACCAGGACCAGAATCTTTTACCGAGACCTTTATATACCTTCCTGCAATAAGACCGTATTCGTTGGACTCATCCATATCTATCTTGTGGGCAGATATCTTTATCACTCCGTTATCGTTCATAGCTTCTCTGGCATTTATGACGATGTTTGAGATAACTTGACTGAATAAGCCTTCGTCTATCTCTGCACACAAAGGTTCTTCAGAAATATTAAATTCCTCTTTAATGTTACTACCCCGTAATGAAAAAGTACTCACCTCTTTGATCAACTCCCTTAAGTCGATTAGTTTCAAAACAGGCTGACCACCTTTAGCAAAGGTGAGAAGCTGTTTTGTGAGGCTTTTACTCCTTTGGACGACTGTACTTATGGCGTTTGCGAGTTTTTGGATATTTTCATCCTCATTTAGCATTATAACGTTCACGTAGTTTTGAATTGCTCCAAGATAGTTGTTAAAATCGTGGGCTATACCTGATGCTATTCTACCTATGGATTCGAGCTTGTCAGCTCTTATAAGCTCTTCTTCTAACTGTTTTTCGGCGGTTATATCTTTTAGAACAAGGACAGCTCCAGAAAGCTGGGAATGGTGATCGTATATGGGTTGAACACTACCTTCAATAAAAATCTTTTTAGAATCTATGATCAAGTAAGCATTTTTAATATTGGTTTCTTGTGAAAAAAAGTTTGTGGCGTATATGGAGAAGATGGAATTTTCTGTTTTAGAATCTTTGATGGGTAAGGCATCCAAAGGGGTTCCAGATATATTGGGACCTATGATATTTAAAGCTGACCTGTTAGCATAGGTTATCATAAGATCGTTGTTTGCCACAATGACCATCTCTTTGATAGAATTTAAGATTCTGTTTAGCTTGTCTTTTTCGATACTGATTTCAGTGGTTAGTTTCTTCAGTGCTTCATTGGCTTTGACAATCTCTGTTCTTTCTAATATATGAAAAAGACCAAAGGTTTCACCCCCTATCATCATGGGGACACCAGTGGATTCGAAGTACCTTGTTTCCCCTTTTATATTTAATTGGTATAAGATATTTGAAATCTGATTTTTTTCTACAACTTCCTCTATGTGATGTTCTAATAGTGGCAAAAGATCAAGCTTAAAAAAGTCGTGGGGCCTCTTGCCAATGATTTGTTCTTTAGGTGCCAACAAAAGCTCTTCTTTGTTGGTTATGACATCTATATAGCGTTTTTCTTTGTTCATTATAAAGAGTAAGCCGGGCATAGAGGTGAGGATCGCTTTTAATCTGTTTTCTGAGTTTTGAAGTTGTATTATTGTACGGTTGAGTTCTATGGTTTTTTGGGCTATTTTTGTTTTGAGCAGATAGTTAAAAATCAAAAGTAAAACGATAACAACAAAAATGATCGTAAAGAAAATCAAGTAATACTCCAGGATATAGTAAATTAAGACATTTTCTTTGTAACCTGTAGATGTTAGATAGTCCAGCCTTTTGTAGTAATAGGAATGTTGATTTTGAATTAGGGATTGTAGCTCTTTATCTATTTTGTCTTTGATCTCTTGGGGTAATTTTTTACTATAGGCAAATTTTACTTCAATGGGTTGAATGGTAATGGTGGTGGCTATTATATTCTTTTCGTTTATTAGGTAGTAAAAGGATTTTGGAATAAGGGCGTAGTCAGCTTCCCCTTTTAACACTTTGTTTTTAGCTTCAACGTAGTTTTCACAGGTGATAGGGAGATATTGTATTTTAAAATCTTCCAGTATCTTCTTTAGACCCATATCACCATTAAAATATACATCATTTTTATGTATGGCGATTCTTTTACCTTGAAGACTACGGATATTATTGATATCATTACCTTTTGT
This sequence comes from Calditerrivibrio sp., assembly GCA_026415135.1. Lineage (NCBI taxonomy): Bacteria > Pseudomonadati > Deferribacterota > Deferribacteres > Deferribacterales > Calditerrivibrionaceae > Calditerrivibrio > Calditerrivibrio sp. The sequence continues at coordinate 6,283 of JAOAHS010000042.1, forward strand.
CGTAATGAGTAGGCCCCAATTGGTATAAAGGGTCTGTTTGGAAAAGTCCATAAGTGCCAAACGACTTTCCATGTATCCTATGGGGAAAAAAAGATCTATCTCGTTTTTTATCAATTTATCATATAAATCGGACCATGTGCCGGAGACAAATTGATATTTTATATGTGTATTTTTTGCTATCTCCTTAAAAATATCAGGTAAAAAACCTTTTATATCATGGTTGTTTTCAATAACCGACATAGGAGGATTGTGCCATACACCTACTTTTAAAGTTTGGGCGTTTAGAGCAGTAACACAAAAGAATATAAAGAGGAACAAATATTTATACATGTTGTAATAATACAATTTATATTGGATTAGTCAAGGAAAATTAAACTCAACAATCTATTAGTGTTCTTCTTCTTTTTCCTTTTTGCCCTCTTTTTTAAGATTTATAACAAACAGGGATAAAGATACCAGTAATGTTCCACCTGCTAATAGGAGTAACTTTAAAATATCCCATTCTTTTTGACCTACGGCAAATTTGAAATAGGTCACTATCAAAACCATAACTATCACCTTTGCAATCTTATCCTTTAGTTGATCAAGGGAGTGAACTACAAGGATCTTAGAGGATTTTTGGTCTTTTTCCAAAAGCTCTATCTTGCTTATAAAAAGCTCATAAAGGCCAAGACCGAAGATAAGCAAAACTGTTGATATGAGGTAGTTATCTACAGCACTTATAACCTTTGCTATAGCTTCTTTTTGAACAGTTTCATAGTAAGAATAATCGGTAATGGCTAATAGAGCCTTTTTAAACAACAAAAATATATCATAAGTACCTAAAAGGATGAGCAGAATGGCCGCCAGCACTGAGGATATGACAGCCAATATGAGAAATAATCTGCTATTCCATAGGAGCCATTCAAAAAATTTTTCCAGTTTGTTCAAACTAAGCCTCTACAAATCTGTATTTTAAAGTCTTTTCCAGGCTTTTTACTTTGTCCATATTTTTTAAAAGCTCACCCAAACTATCGTATGTGCCATCTAAGAGAGCTTTTCTTGCGCTATCTTTTATCTCTATTTTATATATTTTATCACCTACAGTCAACTGTTTTGCTTCGATATCCAAAACAGCCTCAAGGTCTGGAGCTCTTACTATGATCTCTGCAACCTCTCTTATCTGATCTTTTGGTAAAGTGGCGCATACTATACCCAATGTTAGTGAATTGCCAAAGAATATCTCAGCAAAACTCTCTGCTATTATGGCATCGTATCCGGCTCTTTTGATGGATTGGGGTGCATGCTCTCTGGATGAACCACAACCGAAATTGTTACCTGAAAGTATTATTTTGGCACCTTTGTATTTTGGGTCGTTCATGGGATGGTTTTTTGGGGTACCATCTGGGTTAAATCTTTCATCGTAAAAGGCAAACTCCCCGATACCATCAAAGGTAACACATTTGAGGTATCTTGCGGGTATTATTCTATCCGTATCGATATCATCGCCTAATATCGGTATGATTCTACCTTTTACCTCTTTTATAGGTCCTATACTCATTATCTATCCTCCTTGCTATATTGAGAAGATTTCTCTTGGATCTGCTATTTCACCTGTTATTGCACAAGCTGCAGCGGTTACAGGGCTTGCTAAGATGGTTCTGCCTGTGGATGATCCCTGACGACCTTTAAAGTTTCTATTTGATGTGGAGACGGAGATCTGGTCCCCCACTAACTTATCTGGGTTCATAGCTAAGCACATGGAGCATCCTGGTAATCTCCATTCAAAACCAGCTTCGATGAATATCTTATCGAGCCCTTCGGCTTCGGCTTGCTTTTTGATTGTATAGGAGCCAGGGACTACAATTGCCTTGACCCCATTGGCTACTTTGTGCCCTTTTAGATATTTTGCTGCTTCCCTGAGATCCTCCAATCTTCCGTTGGTACAACTACCTATGAAAACAACATCGATTTTCACACCTTTTATTTTTTCTCCTGCTTTAAGCTTCATATACTCCAGAGCCTCTTTTGTGGATTCAGTATTGTCGTTAGGGATAGTTTCAGATATACCTATAGCTTGTTCTGGTGTAATACCCCATGTTACCATAGGCTCTAAATCATCGATATCTATATCTACGATGTCATCGTAGTCAGCATCTGGATCTGACTTTATGCTTTCCCAGTATGATACCATCTTGTTCCATTCGCTATCTTTAGGAGCATAAGGTTTGCCTTTTAGATAAGCGTAGGTGGTTTCATCTGGGTTTATGTAGCCCACCCTTGCACCCCCTTCTATGGCCATGTTACATATAGTCATTCTTGCTTCCATGGTGAGCTTTTTTATTATATCACCATCAAATTCATAGGCATATCCTATGCCACCATTGACGCCAAGTGTTCTAATTATCTTTAAGATAATATCCTTAGAGTAAACACCTTTTTTTAAGTCACCTTTTAGGTTTATTTTTCTTACCTTAAAACTATTTATAGCCATTGTTTGGGTTGCCAAAACGTCCCTTACCTGACTTGTGCCTATACCAAAAGCTATGGCTCCGAAAGCTCCGTGTGTGGCTGTATGAGAATCCCCACAAGCTACAGTTATACCCGGTTGAGTTAGACCCATTTCTGGACCAACGATATGAACAACACCCTGATAGCCTGAATCTGGTCCAAAAAATCTTATTCCAAACTCTTTTGTGTTCCTCTCTATGGCCTGCATCATCTCCTCTGCAAGGGGATCAGCAAAAGGTCTTTTTATATCATCTGTTGGGATGATATGATCGCAGGTAGCAAATGTTCTGTCAGGGAAAGCCACCTTCAAACCTAACTCTCTGAGCATGGAAAAGGCTTGTGGACTTGTCACCTCATGTATTAAATGAAGCCCTATAAAGAGCTGGCTTCTGCCGCCGGGTAGTTGGGCTACTTCGTGTATCTCCCACACTTTCTTGAATAGATTTTTTCCCATCATTTCACCTCGAAAAACTATTTATAAGGATTGATATAATGTTTTTCTGAAAAAGTAAAGTTTAATTGTTTTGAATATTTGTAAAGTTTTATAAAAATCATAAAAAAAAGAAAAAACCCCTTGATTTTTTTTGAAAGAGTTATATATATAAAAACTGTTAGCACTTAACTCGATTAACTGCCAACAAAAAAATAAAAATAAATTAAGGAGGTCTTAATGGCAAGTATTAAACCATTGCAGGACAGAGTATTGGTTAAAAGGCTTGATGCCGAAGAAAAAACAGCATCTGGTATCATTATCCCAGACACAGCTAAGGAAAAACCACAGGAAGGTGAAGTAATAGCTACAGGCCCCGGTAAGGTATTGGAAAACGGTACAAGGATTGAGCTTACCGTTAAGGCTGGGGACAAGGTTCTTTTCAGCAAATATGCTGGTACTGAAGTGAAGATCGATGGTGTTGAGTATCTCATCATGAGAGAAGACGACATCTTAGGTATAATCAACAAATAATAAAGGAGGTTAAGCATGGCAAAAGCAATTACATTTAGTGAAGAAGCAAGACAGGCAATATTAAGAGGTGTTGATAAATTAGCTAATGCTGTTAAGGTCACATTAGGACCAAAGGGAAGAAATGTTGTTATAGAAAAGAAATTTGGTTCACCTCTTGTAACAAAGGATGGTGTAACAGTTGCAAAGGAGATCGAGCTTAAGGACGCCCTTGAGAATCTTGGTGCTCAGATGGTTAAAGAGGTGGCTTCTAAAACAAGTGATGTAGCTGGTGATGGTACTACTACAGCTACCGTTTTGGCTCAGGCTATATATAGAGAGGGTATTAAAAACGTAGTGGCCGGTTCAAACCCAATGGATCTTAAAAGAGGTATAGATAAAGCTGTAGAAGCAGTAGTTGCTGAGCTTAAGAAGATGTCTAAGCCTATTCAGGGGAAAAAGGAGATAGCTCAGGTGGGTTCTATCTCTGCTAACAATGATATTGAGATCGGTAATATTATTGCGGATGCAATGGAAAAGGTTGGTAAGGATGGTGTTATCACAATTGAGGAGAACAAATCCACCGATACTGTATTGGAAGTTGTAGAAGGTATGCAGTTTGATAGGGGTTATCTATCTCCATATTTTGTAACAGATCCAGAGAATATGGAGGCTGTCCTTGAGAATCCATATCTGCTTATCTGTGATAAGAAGATCTCCAATATGAAGGAGCTACTTCCTATCCTTGAACAACTTGCAAAACAGAATGCTCCATTCTTGATAATAGCTGAAGATATTGAGGGTGAAGCCCTTGCTACGCTTGTGGTGAACAAACTAAGGGGTACACTAAATTGCTGTGCTGTTAAAGCGCCAGGTTTTGGTGATAGAAGAAAAGAGATGTTAAAGGATATTGCTATCCTTACTGGTGGTCAGGTGATCAGTGAAGAGCTTGGGCTCAAGCTTGAAAATGCTAAACTTAGCGATCTTGGTAGAGCTAAGAAGATAGTAGTAGAGAAAGAAAATACTACGATAGTAGAAGGTGCTGGTAAGACAGAAGATATTCAGGCAAGGGTCAACGTAATCAAAAAGCAGATCGAAGAGACCACTTCTGACTATGATAGAGAAAAGCTTCAGGAAAGACTTGCTAAGCTTGTGGGTGGTGTAGCAGTGATCAAAGTGGGTGCTGCTACAGAGACCGAGATGAAGGAAAAGAAAGCCAGAGTAGAAGATGCTCTCCATGCTACAAAGGCTGCTGTGGAAGAAGGTATTGTACCTGGTGGTGGTGTGGCTCTGCTTAGAGCTTCAAGGGCTATTGCAAACCTTAAAGATCTGAACCATGATCAGAAGGTGGGCGCTGATATCGTGAGAAGAGCTCTTGAATATCCAGTAAGACAGATTGCTGAAAATGCTGGGTTTGAGGGTTCTATAGTGGTGAACAAGATTCTTGATGCTGAGAAGGACACCTTCGGATTTGATGCTGCTGCTGAGATCTATACGGACATGATCGAAGCTGGTATTATAGATCCTACTAAGGTTGCAAGATCAGCGCTTCAAAATGCTGCTTCTGTAGCTGGCTTGATGCTTACTACTGAAGCTATGATCACAGAGATTCCAGAGAAGAAAGAGACTCCAATGCCAAATCCTGGCATGGGTATGGATATGTAATATAGAGCCGGCGATGAGCCGGCTTTTATTTTTTATTGAGTTTCTTAATAATACTGTCTATCATATCGGAAACTATTTCATCAAGGAGCTTTTCTGCTGAAGTCGCCTGTATCTCTACCTTTAACATACTCTTTGGCTTTCTTTCTTCGGCGTTTATCGCTTTGGAGTCCCTCATCATCTCGGATGCCCATACAACTTCTGCCGTTTCTATATTAACGATTTTTGCTGTGATGTGGACTTTGGAGTATAGGATAAAATTGTCTTCGTACCGTTTCTTTTCCTCAAACGCAAAGATTGCCCCAGACATAAGGTATTGGGCGCCTAACTGTTTTAGTCTGATTTTTGTCTTTTCATCCAAGCTACCTATCATATCGAGATTAGTTTGGTAGCCCAACTCTTCGAATATCTTTTTGGTGTTACTTCTATCTAAGAGCTTGAACTTGTTTGTCTTAATTACATCGACAGAAAACTTCTCAGCAGTTTTTTCCCCTAAAGAGCTTGGCACCCCTACTGTTTTAAAATTTAATATGGCAATGGTTGCAGAACCATCTATTTTAAACGTATCTGATACATTTACCTTGTTAATATTACCGGCACAACCAAAAATGATTAAAAAGATAAAAAGTATAAAAATTTTTTTCACATTAGCCTCCTATAATTTTATTATACTATTTAAAACAACTTTTTACAATCAAAAAAAGTGTTGCAAAAAAAAAGCAGATAGGTAAGATGTAAGTAAGGAGGCTTGTTATGGAGAGACGAAAATATAAACGTTATTCGGGAATACCGATTCGTGTTTTATTGAAAAATGAAAAAGATGGCCAGTTCCACAATGTTGATTTAATCAATATAAGTTTGGGAGGTATTTTGATTAGAACAAATGATAGGTTTATGCACATTTATGATCAGTATGTGCTGAAGATTGAGATCCCTGTCGATACTGTTCATCCTCTAAAAAACCATGATAAGGATGTTATTTTTGCAAGGGGTATTGTGTGGAGGATTGAGGCTGATAGGGAAAACTATAAAGAGGATGTGGCGATAAACTTTTTCTATGTGGCTTTGAGGTTCACGCAGATCGATGAGCATGACAGGATAGTTATTTCGGAATATCTCAGCAATTTTGAAGAGAATGTCCCTTATGAATAGATAGTAACCTTGTGTTGATGGGAATCGGCTAAAGTATTTCATAGGCCTCTGTTAAGATTGTTTCGGTTGTTTGCCAATCGATACATTTGTCTGTAACAGATACCCCATATTTGAGTTGGCTCTTATCCTCAGGTATGCTTTGATTCCCTTCGTAGATGTTGCTTTCTATCATAACGGCTTTGATATATCTGTTACCATCTTTTATCTGTTGTAGTACTTCTTTAAACACTTTTGGCTGATTTCTGTGGTCTTTCATGGAGTTTCCATGGCTTACGTCTATCATGATATTGGTGGGTAGGTTGTGTTTTTGCAATAGTTGAACCGCTTCTTCCACATCTTCTGGATAATAGTTTGGTCTGTCGGCTCCACCCCTTAACACTATATGGACATATCTGTTTCCAGTTGTCTTTACTATTGAGGTCCTACCCTCAGCATTTATCCCTAAAAAGCTATGGGGTCGTAGAGCTGTGAGCATGGCATCGACCGCTATCTTGAGATTGCCGTCTGTGCCGTTTTTAAAACCAACTGGGAAGGATAATCCACTTGCCATTTCCCTATGGGGCTGGGATTCGGTGGTCCTTGCACCTATTGCTCCCCAGGTGATCATATCTGAAAGGTACTGGGGTGTTATGGTGTCGAGCATTTCACAGGCTATAGGAAGTTTCATCTTTGTTAAATCGTATAAAAGCTTGCGGGCGATACCCAACCCTTTTGATATAAGATGACTACCATCCATGTCGGGGTCATTTATAAGCCCTTTCCACCCTACTGTGGTTCTCGGTTTTTCAAAATAGACACGCATAACTATGAATATCTTATCCTTAATCCTCTCAGAAAGTTTTGCCAATCTGCTGGCGTAATCAACAGCTGCAATTGGGTCATGTATTGAACAAGGTCCAACGACAGCCATAAGCCTTTTATCTTCACCAAACATGATATTTTTGACCTGTTCCCGGCTGTTTGTGACAAAAATAGCGTCATCTTCACTCAAAGGGAAGATCTGTTTTAGGTAATGGGGTGCCACTATAGGTATCAGTTCTTTAACATTTAAATTGGTTGTTTTGATCATTTTAAGCCTCACTTAAAGAAAGTTGAGCACGCTAAACATATACCAATTTGTTTTAAATGTCAAACTATACCTAAACCTTTTCTTGTTAGTGCAATTCTTTTTCTTTCGTTATCAATCTGTTTTATTTTTGCTTGTATCTTTTCACCTACCTTTACTATATGGGAAGGGTGTTTTATGAATTTATCAGCAAGCTCCGATATATGAATGAAACCAGATTCTTTTAGCCCTATATCTATAAAGACACCAAAGTCAACAATATTTGTAATTTTACCTTCTACGATCATACCTTCTTTTAGGTCTTCTATTTTTAATATCCCCTGTTTAAAAATTACCGGTTCCACAGAATCCCTGATGTCAAGATCCGGTTTTTCTAAATGTTGAATGATATCCTTTAATGTCATTTCACCTATGCCGAATCTCTTGGATATATCGTGTAAATTTTTAGATTTCAGGGCCAATCGGATCATTCTCGCATTATCGATTGTGAGATTTAAAAAGTGGAGTAGTTTATAAACATTTTCATATTGTTCTGGGTGGATAAACATTTTATCAAGGGGTTCGTCACCATCATATATTTTCAGAAAGCCTGCCGCCAGATCAAAAACTGTATCACCAATCCCCGGAACCTTTTTTAGATCATGTCTGGACCTAAATCTGCCATTTTTATCTCTATATTGGACTATTTTTTCAGCTAAGCCGGCATTTAGTCCTGAAACATACTTTAATAAGCTTGGGCTGGCGGTGTTAAGATCAACGCCCACACTGTTTACCACGTCTATAACGACATCGTTGAGCTTATCCTGTAGTTTCTTTTGGTTGACATCATGTTGGTACATTCCCACACCGATGGACTTTGGATCTATTTTGATGAGTTCTGCGAGGGGGTCGATGACCCTTCTGGCTATTGAGATAGCACCCCGAATTGTTACGTCAAGGTCGGGGAATTCTTTTATACCTACATCGCTTGCAGAATAGACACTGGCACCAGCTTCATTTACTATGGTGTACTTAATATCCAATTGTTCTTCTTTTATCATTTTTGAGACAAAATCTTCGGTTTCTCTACTTGCTGTACCATTACCTATTGCTATGGCTTTTATGGAATGTTTAGTGATCATGCTTAAAAGGGTTTTTTTACTTTTTTCATAATCGTTTTGGGGCTCTGTGGGGTAAATGACCCCGTAATCGAGAAGTTTACCTGATGGATCTACAACTGCAAATTTGCATCCGGTTCGAAATGCTGGATCTATGCCCAATATAGAAATCCCTTTTACTGGTGGAGTCATAAGTAGAGCCTTGAGATTTTTTTGGAATACTTCTATAGCTTTTTGCTCGGCTTTTTCCCATAGTTCATCCATTATCTCGATCTCTAAAGAAGGCAGTATCATCCTTTTATATGCGTTTTTGATCGCTTTTGATATAAATGGGTTTTGGGCTATACCTTTGCTATGACACAGGGCTGCTATAGCAGTGATGATTTCTTCATCTCTATTTTCCAGTTTAACTCTAATTATCTTTTCCTTTTCTCCTCTAAAAATAGCTAAGACTCTATGGGGTGGGATTTTTGCTATCTCCTGCTTAAAGCTGTAGTAATCTTCGTAGTTTGTTCTACCTTCGATCTCTTTGCGTTTTTCTGAGGTTATAAATGAGCTTTCCCAGATGATCTGCCTTGCTCTATTTTTAATCTCCAGATCGTGTCCAATTTCATTTATAACAATCTCCAGGGCGTCAGAGATCACAGCTTCTGGCATGGGGAATTGTTCATTTAGATGTTTTAATGCTACTGCTGTTATTTGATCTATATCATTATAGTTTTTGATAGCATCTGCTACAGGAGAAAATCCCCTTTCTATTGCCAGATCTGCTTTGGTCTTCTTTTTGGATTTGTAAGGAGCATAGATGTCTTCAAGCTCTTTTAACGTTGTTGCCGAAGAGATCAGCTTTTCTAACTCTAGTGTCATCTTACCTTTTTCAACTACTGCTTCATAGATCTCTTTTTTTCTTTTATTGAGATTTTTCAGGTAGTTGTATCTGTCTAATATTTCTCTGATAGTGGTTTCTGTCATACCACCGGTCTGCTCTTTTCTGTATCGTGCTATAAATGGGACTGTGGCACCATTTTCAGTGAGATGGATTAGATTTTCAAGGTATGTAGCTTTTATTCCGAACTCTTTTGACAATATATCTATCATATACACCTCGCTTTGTTTTGGGCTGAGGAATGTAAAACAAAATTCAATTAAAAGCAAGGGGGTAGTGTTTAGATATTCACCTAATTCCATTTGACATACTATTTATGTTAAACTATTATTAAAGTATGACAAGATATTTTCCACCTGAATGGTACAGACAATCATGTGTGCAGATAACCTGGCCCCATAAAGATACTGACTGGGGAGACTATTTAGATGAAGCTGAGAAATGCTTTTTAAATATTGCAAATGAGGTAACTAAACGGGAAAAATTGATTATAGTAGGTCATGATATTGATAGGATAAAAAAGCTTACCTTTGATCTACCATCAGATAAGGTGATTTATTTTGATGCAATAAATAATGATACCTGGGCAAGGGATCATGGGGGTATTACAGTTTTTGAAAATAGAATGCCTAAGATTCTAAACTATAGGTTTAATGGATGGGGACAGAAATTTCCGTCCAACTATGATAACCAGATAACGAGATTGATGTATGAAAAAGGGATCTTTGCTGATTTAGTAAAGATAGAGCACCATCATGACCTTGTACTCGAGGGGGGTAGTATCGAAACAGATGGGGAAGGTTCTTTGCTTACGACTACCCGGTGTTTGCTTTCTCTAAATAGGAATGAACATCTATCGCAGAAGGAGATAGAACAGCGATTAAAAAGGGATTTAGGAATCGATGTGGTACATTGGCTTACCCATGGTTTTTTAGAAGGGGATGATACCGATAGCCATATAGATACCCTTGCAAGATTTTGTAATGGGAATACTATATGCTATGTTAAGTGTTACTCACATGATGATATTCATTATGAGGAATTGACGAAGATGGAAGATGAATTAAAAAGTATAAGAAGACCAAACGGAGGAGAGTATAATCTGGTACCTATCCCTCTACCTGATCCCATATATTACAATGGTGAGCGTTTACCAGCGACTTACGCTAATTTTCTCATTATAAATGATGCCGTTCTTGTTCCAATTTATGGGTGTCAGCAGGATGGAGAGGCTATTGATATACTAAAAAGTGTTTTTACAGATAGGGAGATAGTACCTGTGGATTGTTCAGTTTTAATAAGACAGCATGGTTCTTTACACTGTGTAACTATGCAATATCCTGTGGGGGTAATTGATGAGTAGAATATTAAGGATAGGCTTGATTCAGCAGTCTAATACTTTTGATGTGAATGAGAACATAGAAAAACTTACTGAAAATATAAAGTATCTTGCTGGGAAGGGTGCTAATCTAATCGTTCTCCAGGAGCTACACAACTCTCTGTATTTTTGTCAGAGGGAAGCTGTGGAGTACTTTGATCTGGCTGAGCAGATACCGGGTAAATCCACGGTGCATTTTTCCAGGCTTGCTTCGGAGCTTGGTATTGTGTTGGTGACATCTCTTTTCGAGAAGAGGATGGCTGGAATGTATCATAACACATCTGTGGTTTTTGATAGAGATGGAAGTATTGCGGGGATATATAGAAAAATGCATATACCTGATGATCCAGGTTTTTATGAAAAGTTTTATTTTACACCGGGTGATTTAGGGTTTAAACCCATAGAGACATCTCTGGGGAAGTTGGGGGTGTTGATCTGTTGGGACCAATGGTACCCCGAAGCTGCAAGACTTATGGCCCTTGCAGGGGCAGAGATATTGATATATCCCACTGCAATAGGCTGGGACCCGGAGGATAATGTTGAGGAAAAGGAGAGACAACTGAATGCATGGGTAATTTCCCAGAGGGCCCATGCCGTTGCCAATGGATTGTTTGTTGTTTCTGTCAATAGGGTGGGTTACGAAAAGGATCCCTTCGATAATTTGGGTAAAGGTATACAGTTTTGGGGCAATAGTTTTGTAGCCGGACCACAAGGGGAGATTCTTTGCTGTGCCGGCAATCAGAATGAAGAAAATGTTTATATAGATATCCCCTTGGCAAGGGTAGAAAAGGTCAGGAGAATATGGCCATTCTTTAGGGATCGTAGAATAGATGCTTATGGTGATTTAATCAAAAGATGTATTGATTGATGCCTATATTTTGTTGTCAAAAATGAAATATCTTTTATAATTATATTATCGAAACGATGGGGTTTTATATGAAAAGACTAGGTGAGATATTAATAGAACGAAAGATTTTAACCAAAGAGGATCTGGATCAGCTCCTGGCCAAACAGCAAATAACAAAGGAGAAGCTGGGTGATCTTGTTGTAAAAATGGGTTATCTTACCTCAGATCAGCTTTTAAGTATAATAGCAGAACAATATGGCCTTCAATACCTCAATATAAAGGAGATCGTGATACCCCAGTCTGTCCAAAAGGAATTTAACTTTGATGTTCTAAAAAACTACAGGATTGTTCCCCTCAAAATAGAGGATAAGAAAGCTTACGTGGGTATAAACAATGTGAATATCTTAAAAGATCTGGATGAAATATCGTTTAATTTGGGGAAAACGGTTATACCAGTATTACTTTCTGAGACTACCGTGGATCGTATGCTGGATGATCTGGAAAAATTACCCTATGGGACAAAGGATTATCATTTTAAATCGTTGGAATTGATGATGCAGGGGGGAAAAGATTTTGATAATCTTATTATGACTATTATTAATTTTGATAACAAAATAGAACGGATATTTTTTAAAGAGAACTCTTCACCTTTTATCAAAAAGTACAACTATGTGGAAAAGATACCTTATGAGAAATTTACAAAAAACCATATCCTTAACATTATAAAAGAGGTTTGTGATGAATCGGATAGAAAAACACTTGTTGCCAATGGGTTTGTTAGCGTAAAAAGGCTAATAGATTCCAAAAGATTTACGGTGAACTTTTATAAGGAGAAAAGCTCTTTTTTTATCCTCGTCATAAACCATTCATCTGTTATAACAGATATCTCCAGTTTTAATCTCTCTAAGGACATATACAAAAATCTCATTGAGCCAGTAAAAGGGATAATCTTTCTCATTGCACCTTTCGGTCATGGTAAATCGACAATGTTGAATGCGATAATAGATTATTTTAATTCCACCAGAAATATTAATATGCTTTATGTTGTGGATAGGGTTTATGAGTCTATCAGAAATCATAAGTCTAACATAATACAGATTGAAAAAGAAAATATAAAGGGTAGAAAGGACTTCAACGACCTTTTGAACGATTTTGATCCAAATATCCTCTTTTTTGACAATTTGGATTCAGCGGAGACTCTAAATTATATATACAAATTTGTTGAGGCAGGAAGACCAGCCTATGTCTCAGTGGAGTCAAACAGTATCCCTTCAACATTAGAAAGTATATTGTATACAGAACGGGAACAGGCTTATAAATACCACCTTAATAGGCTTGCAGACAATATAAATCTATTTGTGAATTTTAGGCTTATACCGGGCAAGAAAAGTCAGAACAAGTACTTTATCTATGAGTATTGTACTAACAACTTCAAATTGAAAAAAATCATACGGGATAATTCTTTTAATATCATAAATACCCAGATGAGGGGTACTGGTGAGTATCAGCCCTTTGAGGTGCAGATGGCTGATCTGTTTTTAAAAAATCTTATATCTTATGATGTGGCTGAAAGCTATGCCCTTGATGTAGAGTTGTTTAAGAGATTAGCTAAGATTAGTGGTTAGTAGATGTCAGTAAGTAAATACTTCAAAGATAATTACTTACCTGCTTTAATTCAAAACTATACCTATAGGGAGAATCAGGTTCAGTTCTCTGAGGATCTCTTTCGTTATCTGGAAGATTATAAAGATATTGTAGCAGAAGCACCTACTGGTTATGGGAAAACTATAGCTTATCTTGTTCCGATCTTTGAACTGGGTAGAAGAACTATCATTAGCACCAAATCAAAACAGCTTATGAATCAGATTTTACTGAAAGATATACCTATTATTAAGAAAATTTTTAAAAATAAAGAATATAAAGTGGCTACACTATTAGGTAGGAGAAATTATTTCTGTCACTATAGATACTCGAAGTTTATTGTGCCATATTCAGATATTTATCCTGAAGTGGTGGAATGGGCAAACGGTATATTGGATAATAAAATAACAGAAGTTTATATGTTGAACTTTGGTGGGGATGTGTTGAATAAGATTACCGCTGATAGTTATCAATGTATTGGGGGCAAATGTCCTTATATTCAATCCTGTTCCTTTTATAATGCAAAAAATCTTGCCAATGAAGCGGATATTGTAATAACCAATCACCATATGATATTAGCTGATATCGCTATGAGACTGAAATTTGGTAATAGTTTTAATTTTGAGGTTGCTGAGCATATCATTTTTGATGAGGCTCATTCTGTTGCTGATATTTTCCCCCTTTATTTGGGAGAAGAGTTAAATTTTCGTTCCTTACTGAGCTTTGCAAGGGAGAATCGAAAGTTCATAGGTGATAATTTGATTAAAAAAATTGAACAAGAATACATGGCTTTGTGTATAAAAGCACAAAATATCAATAGGAAAAAACTGGATGACGATTTTCAAGAAAAATGTGTTAATTTTGTATCCGAAATGTGGGATAAATTTCATAATTTAGTTCCAGATGATGAGTACTCTGTCATGGAAAGATACTGGGAAACGATGAAAAAGATCAAAGATACAAATGGTGTGAAGGTCGTTGAGGGAAATGGTGATTTTTTCAATTTGAGAAATGTTCCCATTTATGCAGGTAAGCAGTTTGTTGATGGTGTAAAGGAAGCTGCTAATAGTATGCTTTTGGTAAGTGCTACAATTACCTTTGATAATTCTTTTGATTACATAAAGAAGGAGTTGGGTTTTGATGATACGGTGATTACCTTGAAGTTGGTACCTGAAAATAATCTTTTCTCTCAAGGGAAAGCGTATATTCATGATGAGTATCTTGTTAGTTTGGAGGATAAGAAAAAGTTTTATAAAGATTTTTTTTCAAAAAATAAGGGTGCTGCCATTGTTATATTCAATAATACAAGTCATATGCAGGAGATTGGTAAGTTTATAAAGGATTCCTTTAAAGATAAAAAGGTGTATTATCAAACGGATGATTTGCAGAGCTTAAATATTACACAAGATACCATCATATTGGGTTGTTCCATCATCAGAGAGGGGATTGATTTTGGTAATAAAGGTATAGAATATGTTATCATCGATAAGCTCCCATTTGAAAATATTTCAGATGTTTATGTAGAGGCAAAATTGGGTCACTACAAAAAAGAATATAAAGATCCATTTAAAGGGTATTATCTTCCAAGAGCGGTTATATTTTTCAAACAGGCTGTGGGTCGTCTGATAAGAAATGAAAAAGATAGAGGGTATTGGATTATTCTGGATAGCAGAATAAGAACAGAACATTATGGTAAGTACTTTTTGGACGTACTTAAGGGTGCTGGTAAAGTTGGAAAATTTTGGTAATTTTTTAGGAGGATAAGATGAGAAAGGTATCTTTGGATTACAATTTTGCCATGAGAGAGCATATTACAGATGGTATTACCAGCGAAGAACTCAATGAACACCTCAACCTGGCTAACGAAGGCCTCATCAAATTGAGTCAAATGGTGGAAAAGGGGGAGGTAGGATTCCCAAAACTCGTGGAATCTGATATCTCAGATCTCTTAAATTTTGTTAAAGAGGGGGCTGGTAGGTATGATGATGTTATTGTTATAGGTATAGGCGGTTCTTCGTTGGGGTTTGAGGCGATAACTAATGGGCTTTTACCTTATGGCTATAACTGCCTTTCAAAGGATAAAAGGGGGTTTTTCCCTAGGTTCTGGGTCATGGACAATGTGGACTCTTTTAAGGTATATTGGATTTTAAAGCATTGTGATCCAGATAGAACTTTGGCGATTGTCATAAGCAAGTCTGGCAGTACTGTGGAAACAGCTGCAAACTTTTTGATAGTTTATAAATGGTTTAATGAACATGCTGTGGATCTGAAAGATCATCTTGTGGCTATCACAGATCCTGTCAAAGGTGATCTTAGAAAGATTGTGGGGATGCTTAATATCCTTGCATTTACTGTTCCACCAAATGTAGGTGGTAGATATTCTGTTTTATCTGCTGTTGGTTTGTTGCCTGCTGCCCTTGTGGGGGTGGATATTAAAAGAATATTAGAGGGGGCTGCCTATTTTATCCATAACGGTAAGAACATATATCTCACTATGACAGCTATTTACAATATCTATCTTACTAGAGGCAAGAATATAAATGTGATTATGCCATATTCGTCAAGGCTGAAAAGTTTTTCTGAGTGGTTTAACCAACTTTGGGGAGAAAGCCTCGGTAAGAGGTATGATTTAAGTGGCAGGGAGGTTTATTTCGGTTCCACACCTGTTGGTGCTGTAGGGACAATAGATCAACATTCCCAATTGCAGCTTTATAAAGAAGGGCCTTTTGATAAATTTATAACTTTTTTAGAACTAAGTAAGCATGATTTTAATCTCGATTTAGATGGTAGTTGGTATGAAAACTATAATTACTTAGATGGAGTTGATCTCAATAGATTGCTCAATACAGAGCTGTATGCTACAGAGGCAGCGCTAAAGAAAGCATCAAGGGCTTCTATGAAGGTTGTGGTGGACTATCTCGATGAGTTTAGTATGGGCTACCTTTTTATGCTTTATCAGTATGTGGTGGCCACTCTCGGTATAATAAACAATATCAATCCATTTGATCAGCCAGGTGTTGAAGAGGGTAAGGATTATGCTTATGGTATTTTGAACAGGAAAGGGTATGATGAAAAACGGAAAGAATTTGAAAGCTTCAACCGAAGAGATAGAGATTTTATTATTGAATGAGTGTTTTAAGAAGATACCATGTGATTGCAAAAGACTTTTAGTGGCTTTTTCAGGAGGGAGAGACTCTGTGGCTCTCCTGCATTTTTTAAATAGGCATAGGGACAAACTGAAGATCATTTTAATGGCATGTCATGTTAATCATGGCTTAAGGGGAGAACTGGGTGATAGGGATGAGAGGTTTTGTGAAGATTTTTGTAGTAGATACGGTATTGAGTTTGTTTCAAAGAGGATAGATGTTCCTACTTTTCTAAAGAATAATAAAACATCTGTGGAGGATGCGGCAAGGCGATTGCGCTATCAGTCGCTTTGTGAGGTATTGGAGAAGTTCAATATGGGTTATATCGCCACTGCCCACCATCTGGATGATATGTTGGAGACCTTTTTTGTTAAGCTGTTTACAGGTTGTGCCATCTATAACCTAAAAGGTTTTAATGATACTAAAGTAATAAGACCTTTTTTGGGTGTGGGTAGGGATTTGATCGAAAAATATCTGAAGAAATATGATCTTGAATATGTGGATGATGAGACAAATTTTTCCGAGGATTACGTTAGAAACTGGGTTAGGCATAGGATATTACCGGAGATAAGAAGCTATAACAAAGGCTTTTTGCAAAATATCTTCTCCATTCAGGAACAATCTGAGGATCTGAAGATATTCTTAGAGGGGTACTTTTCTTCGATTGAAATTGTTTGGGGTGATAAGCTCTGTTATACTAGTAAGCAGGATTTAGTAAAAAGAACAAGGCTTGAAAAAAGGTATATCATAGGAAAGATGATGGAGCGCTTTTTTAGGGTGGAGAAACAGCATATCGATAATGCAATAGATCTTCTTGATGGGCAATCAAAGCGTATTAATCTACCAGATCGTTTTTTGTTTGAGGTGTCCTTTGAGAAGGTGATGGTATTCCACAGGGAATTGATAGAAGATTATAATTTTTTTAAAAAAGAAACAGTTGATATTGTTTTTTTACCAAAATTGTGTAAATATATAAAATTTAGCGGTGATCTGAAGCAAAGCAGCCTTATTGTTAGAAACAGAAGAACTGGAGATAGGGTTGCGGGAAAGAAATTAAAGGATATATTGATAGATAAAAAAATCGATCTGTTTGACAGGGATAGGTTAGTTGTTGTGGAAAAGGAAGGTAATATTATCTGGGTTGAGTCTGTATATGAAGGGAATGAAGAGATAAAGATTTATAGCATGGAGGATTGATGGAAAAACACAATCTGGAAGTTTTAATAAGTTACAATGAGATTATCGATAGGGTTAAGCTCATTGCAGAAACAATCACCAATGACTTTAAAGGTGAAGAGCTTTTGGTTGTGGGCGTGTTAAAGGGTGCTTGGATATTTATGGCTGATCTGGTTAAGTATATAGATCTACCTATGGAGATTAGTTTTGTTTCTGTCTCAAGCTATTCTGGCGCCAGAACCACTTCAAGCGGTATTGTAAGGCTGATATGTGATGTTGATAGACCAGTGGAGAAAAAAAATGTGATACTAGTAGAGGATATAATTGATACAGGCCTTACTATAAACTATTTGAGAAAACTTTTTTCTGTGAGAAATCCTTCTTGTCTTAAGATATGTGCACTCCTTGATAAACCTTCACGGAGACTTGCAGATATAAATCCTGACTACTGCGGTTTTACAATACCCGATGAGTTTGTGGTGGGGTATGGTTTGGATTACAACGGTTATTATAGGAACCTTAGAGATATATCGGTCTTAAAGCTAAATACTTAGGGGGTATGATGAGAGACAATTTTTATAAAAATATTACGTTATGGTTTGTGATTGCCCTTATAATGGTGGTGATGTTTAATGCTTTTAACACAGGTCAAGGGATCAAAAAAAAGATCTCATATACAGACTTTATAGAGCAGGTAAAGCAGGATAATGTAAAGAGTGTGGTTATAAAAGAGAAATTTATCACTGGTGAGTTTAAGAAAAACAATGAGCAGTTTGAAACCTATGCTCCTGATGATCCATCCCTTGTTTCTCTGTTAAATGAACACAAAGTGAAGATTTATGCCAAACCACCTGATCAAAATCCATGGTATATGCAGGTGCTCATCTCATGGTTGCCTATGATACTGCTAATAGCAGTCTGGATCTTCTTTATGAGACAGATGCAGGGAGGGGGTAAAGCGTTTAGTTTTGGTAAAAGTAGGGCTCGATTACTCACACCTGACCAGAGAAAGGTTACCTTTCAGGATGTTGCTGGTTGTGATGAGGCAAAGGAGGAGCTTGTGGAGATTATAGAGTTCTTAAAAGATCCCCACAAGTTTCAACGTTTGGGGGGTAAGATCCCTAAGGGGGTTTTATTAGTTGGACCTCCAGGGACTGGAAAAACATTACTTGCAAAGGCGGTAGCTGGTGAAGCTGGTGTTCCATTTTTTAGTATCAGTGGTTCCGATTTTGTTGAAATGTTTGTGGGTGTTGGTGCTTCAAGGGTTAGGGACCTTTTTGATCAGGGTAAGAAAAATGCTCCATGTATTATTTTCATAGACGAAATAGATGCAGTCGGTAGGCACAGGGGTGCTGGCCTAGGTGGTGGCCATGATGAGAGGGAGCAGACATTGAATCAATTACTGGTGGAGATGGATGGTTTTGAATCTACTGAAGGTGTTATTTTGATAGCGGCTACCAATAGACCTGATGTTTTAGATCCAGCTCTTTTAAGGCCAGGTAGGTTTGATAGACAAGTGGTGGTTCCAAGACCTGATGTTAAAGGTAGATTAGAGATCTTAAAGGTCCATGCTTCTAAGGTGCCGCTGGGGAATGATGTGGATTTAGAGGTTATTGCCAAATCCACTCCAGGTTTTGCTGGTGCAGAACTGGCCAACCTTGTCAATGAAGCGGCTCTTTTGGCTGCAAGAAAGAATAAAGAGAAAGTCAATATGGATGATTTTGAAGAGGCTAAGGATAAGGTGATAATGGGTAAGGAGAGGCGTTCTGTGGCTATTTCTGAAGAAGAGAAGAAGGTTACAGCCTATCATGAAGCGGGGCATGCAATAGTGGCGAGGTTTACCCCATTTTCTGATCCAGTTCACAAGGTGAGTATCATTCCAAGGGGTATGGCTCTTGGTGTTACCCAGCAGTTACCAAAGGATGATAAATATATTTATACTAAAGAGTACCTCAATGCCCGTTTATCTGTTTTAATGGGTGGTAGAGCTGCAGAAGAGATTGTGTTTGGTAGAATAAGTACAGGTGCAGGAAACGATATAGAAAGGGCTACAGATATAGCAAGAAATATGGTCTGCTCTTGGGGCATGAGTGAAGTTTTAGGTCCGTTAGCTTTTGGTAAAAAGGATGAGGCTATCTTTTTAGGCAAGGAGTTGGCTACACATAAAAATTATAGTGAAAAAACAGCAGAGATCATAGATGATGAGATAAGAAAAATTGTTTTAAGCGCTTATATGCATGCAAAGGACACCTTGTCAAACAATATAAAGTTATTACATTCAATGGCTGAGCTGTTGTTAGAAAAGGAAACCATAGAGGGTAAGGATATAGATGAACTGATAGATAAGGTTAATGGTGCATCTCAGATATCTTGATATGTTTTTAGAGGTTATAGATTCTGATAAAGACAGATTGGTTTATGAATGTGGCAAGATTGGGGCTCATCCTTATTCCTTTAGAGCTACTGATAGGGGTATTCCTTTGAATATCAAGATAAAAGGTATGAAGCCAGCTGCGGCTAATATTGTTAAACAGGAAGCTATTGCATCTGGAATAGACGCTGTGGTGCATAGAGGAGCTGTGGATTGTTCGGTTGATATGACGGATGTACTTATCTGTGGAGATATAAGGGGAATTAGGATCTTATCGGAAAGGCTTGATCTCCAGCCTTTTGGGTTAAAAGAGGTGGCAGATAGACTTAGAGGATTCTTAGCAGATAAAGGTGAGAGGGCTTTTCAGTGTCGTGATAGATTGTTGAATCTGAAAAAAAAACAGATGATGGCTATTGTGAATGTTACCCCTGACTCTTTTAGTGATGGTGGAAGGTTTCAGAATCTTGAGTATTTGGAAAACCATTTGATAAAGCTGAGGAGTTTTGGGGTAGAAGTGGTTGATATCGGTGGTGAATCCACTAGACCTGGTGCAGAAAGTGTTCCGGCTGAGGAGGAGTTAAGGCGCATAACACCTGCTTTAGAGATGGCTGTAAGTATGGGTTTTATTGTTTCTGTGGATACTTACAAATCTGAAGTGGCAAAAAAAGCCCTTGAAATGGGTGCTCATATTATAAACGATATTAGCGGATTGAGGTTTGATAAAGAGATGGCAAAGGTTTGTGGGGCATTTGGAGCAGGTGTAGTACTGATGCATATAAAGGGTACTCCAAAAACTATGCAGAACAACCCCCAATACGATAACCTCTTGGAGGAGGTTAAAAGGTATCTCCACGATGGTATAGAGATAGCATTGAATAGTGGAATAGATATCAAGAATATAATGATAGATCCAGGTTTTGGGTTTGGTAAAAGTTTGGAGGATAACTATAGGATACTCAAATACCTAAGGGAGTTTAGAGGCTTGGGTGTACCAGTGCTTGTGGGGATATCGAGAAAATCTATGATAGGAAATGTTCTCGGCAAGGATGTATCCCAAAGATTATTAGGAACAAAAGTGGCGGAAACAATAGCCCTTCTCAATGGGGCTGATGTAGTAAGGAGTCATGATCTGGAGGAAACTCTGGATATGCTCAAGCTCGTTAATTTTTATTCGGAAGTAGGGTTTAGATGTTAGAGGTTTTTAGATCGATTACCATCTTTGATGTGGTGGATATTGCAATAATTGCCTTTTTGATCTACAGAGTCCTTTTGCTAATAAAGGGGACAATCGCCCTAAGGATGACGCTGGGGGTTATAATTATACTTATTTTTTCATCATTTTCTACACTTTTTGGTTTTAAAGCTACAAGTTGGGTATTGAGCAACTTGACTGGTTATCTTTTTCTTTCTATCATTATACTTTTTCAGCCTGAGATAAGAAGGGCTTTGGCAATCATAGGGGATACAAAAGTCTTTAATAAAAACAATAGTCTAAATCTTTTTATTATAGATGAGATTGTAAAGGCTGTAACAGTGTTAGCCAATAAGCAGATAGGAGCCTTGATAGTAATCCAAAGGGAAATCGATCTGTTACCTTATATTCAGGTGGGTACAACGCTAAATTCTGATCTTAATAAGGATATTCTTATAAGTATATTTATCCCCCATTCCCCTTTGCACGATGGTGCTGTGATAGTAATTAATGGGAAAATTACTTATGCAGGGACAATCTTACCTCTTACAAAAAGGGTTGATCTGGATAAGAAGTTTGGTACTAGACATAGGGCAGCAATGGGTATTACTGAAGAGACGGACGCTGTTTGTATTGTAGTTAGCGAAGAAAGGGGGACCATTACCGTTTCGTATAGAGGGAATTTCACATCTGAACTTGACTCAGATACCTTAAGGGAGACGTTGCATAATATATTTAAAATTGATTCCATCAAAGAGGTCCATCATGATGCTGAGCAATAATTTGTTAAAATTGATCAGCATATTATTGGCCATTATAGTGTGGTTTATTGTGGCTACATCAGAACAGCAAGAGACAAGCTTTTATGTGCCAGTTAAATTTAAAAATGAGATGGAAGGGTTAAAAGCTTTTACCGATACAAACCTCGTTTCTGTTCTTGTTAAAGGGCCCAAGATATCTATGAAATCTTTTACATTTAATGATATAAAGATCGAAATTGATCTTTCTGGGTTTCAACATGGGGAGTACCTGTATAGAATAAAACCATCAGATATTATATTGCCATCTGGGATAAGTCTGATAAGAGTAGAACCACAGGATGTAAGAATAACCATCGATAAGGTTGGTAAGAAACAGGTTAAGGTTGTGCCAAGTTTTGTTGGTGAATTAAAAGATGGGTATAAGATCGTTTCTGTAAATATTAACCCCCAAACAGTTACAATCTTCGGTACTAACAAGAAAATCAGACTTTTGGAAAATGTTGAAACACTACCTATAAACCTGTCAGATGCAAGTAGATCCTTCAAACAAAAGATAGGGATAAAGGTAACTGATGTGATTTCAGATGCAAAACCCCAAGAAGTGGAAGTGGAAGTTAAGATAGCTGAAAATATAATAGAAAAGACATTTTTTAACATCCCTGTATTGCTGGAAAGACCATGGGGTGGTTTGAGGTTTAGGGTTTTATCAAAGGACAGGGTAGATATTACAGTCAAAGGTAGAAGCGATAAGATAATTAGTTTGGATAATCTGTCTATTAAGGCTAATACTACAGGGATCACTCAAAAGGGTATTTACAATGTTCCTCTAAAGGTGTTAAATCTTCCCGGTGATGTGGAATTGTTACAAGTGGAACCAAAGAGTATAAAGATAGAGGTAACACAATGAGAAAGTATTTTGGAACAGATGGTGTTAGGGGAAAGGCTAATTTATACCCTATGACACCAGACTTTGCACTCAAGCTTGGTCAGGCTGCGGCAAAAGTTTTTAGAAATGGCCATAAAAAACATAGGATAGTTATTGGTAAGGATACAAGGGTTTCTTCTTATATGTTTGAATATGCCATAGCCTCTGGGCTTTGTTCAATGGGTATGGATGTTGTACTTGTGGGTGTTTTGCCAACTCCTGCTATATCGTTTATAACAAGAAGTCTCCGGGCGGATGCAGGTATAGTTATCTCAGCATCTCATAACCCTTACTACGACAACGGGATTAAGTTTTTTTCCAGTGATGGGTACAAGCTGCCGGACGAGTTAGAACTTCAGATTGAGAAGATTATAGATGACAATATGATAGAACTTGAACCCATCATAGGTAGGGTAACAAGAATTGAGACTGCTATTGGAAGGTATGTGGAGTTTGCCAAAAGCTCCTTTGATAAGAACTATGATCTAAGTGGTCTAAAGATAGTAGTGGATTGTGCTAATGGGGCAACGTATAAGGTTGCTCCGATGGCTTTTGCTGAACTTGGTGCTGATATTGTGATCATAAATGACAAACCGAATGGATATAACATAAATGATAACTGTGGAGCTGTTTATCCTGAAGAGCTTGCTAAAAAGGTGATTGAGGTTGGAGCAGATGTTGGTGTATCCTTTGATGGGGATGGGGATAGAGCTATCTTTGTAGATGAAAATGGTTCTATTGTTGATGGGGATTATGTGTTGGGCATTTGTGGTAGATTCATGAAGGAGAGGGGGCTATTAAAAAATAACACGCTTGTAGCTACTGTGATGAGTAATCTGGGTTTCGAGAGGTCTTTAAATAAGATAGGTATTTATGTAGAACGCTGTGATGTGGGAGATAGATATGTTATAGAAAAGATGAGATATCTGGATCTGAATCTCGGAGGAGAGCAGTCTGGGCATGTTATCTTTAGCGATTATAATACTACTGGGGATGGTTTAATTACAGCCCTTCAGCTTTTCAAGGTGATGGTTTTGTCTGGGAAAAGGTTGAGTGAATTGCAGGAGTTTATATCTACGTATCCCCAAGTGCTCAAGAACGTTTCTGTGAATAAAAAGATACCGATCAAAGATCTTCCCAAGACAACCCACCTCATAAAGGAGTTTTCTGACCAACTTGGACAGGAGGGTAGAATCTTTGTAAGGTATTCTGGGACAGAAAATAAATTAAGGGTTATGGTGGAGGGTCAGGACTATAGTAAAATAGATTATATAGCAAACTCTATTTCGGCTACTGCTGTAAAAGAAATAAACGGTTGGAGTATGGAATGACGAAGTTGGGTGTAAATATTGACCATGTGGCCACTATTAGACAGGCAAGAAAGGGTAAAGAACCTGATCCTGTTCACGCAGCTGTTTTAGCTGAATTAGGTGGAGCTGATGGTATTACTGTACATCTGAGGGAGGATAGGCGTCATATACAGGAAAGGGATATATTTCTCCTTAAGGAGACGATAAAAGTAAAGTTAAATTTCGAAATGGCTTGCTATGATGATATTGTGGAGATAGCTTTGAGGTTGCATCCTAATACCTGTACCCTTGTTCCAGAGAAGAGACAGGAGCTCACCACTGAAGGGGGGTTGGATGTGATTAACAATTTTGATCTTGTAGCCAAAACGGTGGACGTTTTACAGTCTAACGGGATCGAAGTAAGTTTATTTATTGATCCAGATAAGGTCCAGATAGAAAAGGCGCTCCAGACAGGTGCAAAATATATAGAGATACATACTGGTAAATTTGCTGAAGCGGAAAATACCCCAGATTATGCTTTGGAGTTAAAGAAGATTGAGATCGCTGCTAAGTATGCTTCAGAGCTTGGGTTTATTGTGAATGCAGGACATGGTCTAAATTACAGAAATGTTGTAGACTTGTGCGGGGTGTTTCATTTCTATGAGCTTAATATTGGTCATTCTATAGTATCAAGAGCTGTTTTGGTGGGTTTTGAAAGAGCAGTCAGAGAGATGAAAAACATTTTGGATAGGTTCCATAAAGAGTAATGTATGTTGGGCTGTGATATTGTTGAAATAGATAGAATAGATAGTGCTTTAAAAAGGTTTGGGGATAAATTTTTAAATCGTATATTGACCGAAAGGGAAAAAGAGATTTATAATAAAAGGGGTGGTTCCCTTCAGTTTTTGTCTGGAAGGTTTGCTGCAAAAGAATCTATCTCTAAGAGTTTTAAAACTGGTATAGGTTCTCAGCTCTCTTTTAGGGATATAGAGATACTAAATGGTGAAAAAGGTGAACCGATTGTGTTTTTAAAAGGGATAAAAAGAGAGGATATTGAGGTTTCAATTTCACATGGTAGGGATTATTCTATTGCGGTTAGTATTTTAAAGGGGTGATAAGTGAACGCTGCTGTTGTTATACCTGCTAGATATGGTTCTACCAGACTTGAGGGTAAACCTTTAAAGGAGATTGCTGGTGTCCCTATGATTGTCTGGGTGATACAAAATTGTAAGAAAAGTAAAGCGGATAGAGTCATTGTTGTCACTGATGACAATAGGATATTTGATGAATGCCGTAAAATAGAAGGGGTAGAGGTGACTTTGAGCGATCCAGATCTCCCCTCTGGGACGGATAGAGTTGCTCAAGTAGCCAAGTATTTGGAAAGTGATATAATCATAAATGTTCAGGGTGATGAGCCTTTTATCGACCCTAAGTTAATAGACGATATGATAGATGATTTGGCAAAAGGTGATGCCGTAATGAATACAGCATGTGTATCTATTGATCCTGATACTGCCAGAAACCCCAATACTGTTAAGGTAGTACTGGACAAGGATGGATATGCTATATATTTTTCGAGATCAGTTATCCCTTTTGACAGGGATGGTCATGGTAGAGTGGAGTATTTAAAGCATATCGGCATCTATGGATACCGGAGGAGTTTTCTTAGGGTGTTTACATCACTGGAGAAGTCATTTTTGGAGGAGATAGAAAAACTGGAGCAGCTGAGGGCAATTGAAAATGGCTATAAGATCAAGGTGATAAAGACTAACTATAGAGGTATTTCTGTGGATACGGAGGAGGATCTTATTGAGGCAAATAAATATGCTAAGAGGTTGTTAAATGGCTAAGTTTATTTTTGTGACAGGTGGTGTACTTTCTTCATTGGGTAAAGGTATCACTGCGGCATCGTTGGGTACCCTTTTGGAACTTAGAGGATATAAGGTGATAATAAAGAAGTTTGATCCCTATTTGAATGTTGATCCCGGCACAATGAGCCCTTTTCAGCACGGCGAGGTCTTTGTTACGGAGGATGGTGCGGAAACAGATCTTGATCTCGGCCACTACGAAAGGTTTCTCAACTCATATACCAACAGGGACTGTAATGTAACTACCGGGAAGATATATCATCATGTTATAGAAAAAGAGAGAAAAGGGGATTATTTGGGGGCCACTGTTCAGGTTATTCCCCATATCACCGATGAAATAAAAAACAACATAAGGAAGCTCTCCTCAGACTTCGATATTGTGATTGTGGAGATTGGGGGTACTGTTGGTGATATTGAGAGTTTACCATTTTTGGAGGCGATAAGGCAGCTGAGATTCGATCTGGATGAAAAGGATGTGGTTTATATACATGTTACTCTTGTACCATATATCAAAAGTGCTGGTGAATTGAAGACCAAGCCCACCCAGCACTCTGTAAAGGAGTTAAGGGAGATAGGTATACAACCTGATATTCTTGTATGTCGTTCAGAGTACCCCCTTAACGATTCGATCAGAAAAAAGATAGCCCTTTTTTGCAACATTTCAAAGGATGGTGTAATAAACGCTATCGATGCGTCAAGTATTTATCAGGTACCGCTCTTGCTTCATAGTGAGGGGATTGATAGAGTAGTTTTACAAAAGTTAAACCTTCCTGAAGGAAGCCTTGATCTCTCAAAGTGGGAAGAGATCGTCTTTAGGCTCAATAATCCAGAAGGTGAGGTGACAATAGGTGTAGTTGGAAAGTATGTGGACCTTAAAGATGCATATATAAGTTTGAATGAAGCCCTAACTCATGGTGGTATAAAAAATAAGCTGAGAGTCAATGTTAAGTGGATAGATGCTGAAGATTTAGAAAAGATGCCTCCAGATAAATTTTTTGAAGATGTTAATGGTATTTTGGTGCCAGGTGGTTTTGGCGATAGGGGAGTTGAGGGTAAGATCAATGCAGTGAATTTTGCAAGGGTAAAGAATATCCCCTTTTTCGGGATATGTTTGGGGATGCAGTGTGCAGTCATAGAGTTTGCGAGAAATGTTCTTAGGATGGAAGGGGCTAATAGCGTTGAGTTTAATGCAAAAACTCCTTATCCTGTAATCGATTATATGAATGAACAAAAGAATATAAAGAAACTGGGTGGAACGATGAGATTGGGTGGGTACAAATGTACCATCAAAGAAGATACACTGGCTTTCAAATGTTATGGTGTGGGAGAGATCATTGAAAGGCATAGGCATAGATTGGAGTTTAACAATAAGTTTAGAGAGGACTTTTTAAAAGGTGGTGTGACGATATCCGGTTATAATCTGGAAAAAGATCTGGTTGAGATTATTGAGATTAAGTCTCATAGATGGTTTTTGGGATGTCAGTTTCATCCCGAGTTTAAGTCTAAGCCTACGAACCCCCATCCGTTGTTTAGCTCCTTTATATCTGCTGCTTATAAATATAAGAACGAAAAGGATGAAAAGGTGGTAATACAATGATACTTTTTGCAGGTCCTTGTGTTATTGAGAATAAAGAGCTGCTGGATGAGGTGTGTGCATTCCTCAAGGGTGTTGTTTCGAAATACAATGATGTGGAGTTTTATTTTAAATCTTCATACGATAAGGCCAATAGATCTTCGGCAGATGGTTACAGGGGGCCAGGCATCGATGATGGTTTGATGATGTTGGATTATGTGAAAAGGAAGTATGGGGTTGGTATTATTACCGATGTTCATCAGGTGGAAGAAGTGGAAAAGGCTAGTAGGGTAGCCGATGTTATACAAGTACCGGCATTTTTATCAAGACAAACAGATCTGCTGGAAGCTGTTGCTAAAAGTGGTAAAACGGTAAATGTGAAAAAAGGGCAGTTTCTTGCACCTTGGGATATGGGTAATGTCAAGGAAAAGTTAAAAAGATGTGGGGCTAAAAGGATTGTCTTTACCGAAAGGGGTGCTTCCTTTGGTTATAATAACCTTGTGGTGGACTTTAGATCTTTTCCAATCATGAAAAGTTTGGGGGTGGAAGTGGTGTTTGATGCTACCCATTCTTTGCAACTACCGGGAGGGAAAGGTAGTAGTTCCGATGGACAAAGGGGTTTTATCCCTTATCTTGCCAGAGCTGCTGCTGCCTGTGGGGTAGATGGTTTCTTTTTTGAGGTTCATCCTGAGCCGGATAAAGCACTTTGTGATGGGCCTAATATGGTAGATTTTAGAATGTTTCAGGATATATTTGATGCGATAATGAGGATTAGGTCTGTTTTATGAATCTGCTTAATATTGCCAAAGAGACAATGAAGATAGAGGCTGATGCCATTTTGAGGGCTATGGATCGCCTTGATGAAAACTTTGAAAAGGCTGTACATATTATTCTTAAGTGTGAAGGTAGAGTAATTGTTACAGGTATGGGTAAATCAGGGTTGATAGGTAAAAAAATTGCAGCTACCTTGTCATCGACTGGGACCCCTTCCATATTTTTGCATCCTGCTGAAGGTGTCCATGGTGATCTTGGAGTTATTACCAGTAAAGATTGTATAATAGCCATTTCAAATAGTGGTGAGACGGATGAATTGATATCCATTTTACCTGTGATAAAGATGCTTGGTGTTAAGATCATAGCTTTGGTGGGTAGGACTGACTCAACGCTGGCTAAAAAATCTGACTGTGTGATAGATGCATCGGTTTTAAGGGAAGCGTGCCCCCTTAATTTAGCACCTACAGCTTCCACTACTGTGGCTCTTGCTTTGGGGGATGCTTTGGCGGTGGTTTTACTTAACAAAAGGGGTTTTAAAAAAGAGGATTTTGCCATGTTTCATCCCTCTGGTGCACTTGGAAAAAGATTGCTTATAAAGGTTGAGGATCTGTATCACACAGGTGATGAATTGCCAGTTGTTAAAGCAGATAGTAAGGTTTCTGATTCAATTTTTGAGATGACAAGCAAAGGTTTTGGTTGTACAACTGTGGTTGATGATTCCGGTAAGCTCATCGGAATCTTAACTGATGGTGATTTAAGAAGGGGTATGCAAAAGTTTAGAGATCTTTTTGATAGAAAGGTTATAGATGTATGCACCCTCAATCCAAAAACGATAGATAAGGATGAACTGGCTGCCACAGCATTACAGATTATGGAGAGCAAATCGATTACCTCCCTTATTACTGTGGATAAGGATGGTAAACCGGAGGGTATCATCCATATACATGACATTTTAAAAAAGGGGATAGTATGAACATTAAACTTTTGATAATGGATGTAGATGGTGTATTAACGGATGGTAAGATTACCTATACTGCTTCTGGTGAGGAGATAAAATCCTTTCATGTTAGGGATGGTCTCGGAATAAAACTTGCGAAAAAGTACGGGATAGAGCTTGCTATAATCTCGGCAAGGTATTCTAAGATAACAGAGATCCGCGCTCAGGAACTGGGTATAGAGCATGTATATCAAGGACATTTTGAAAAACTGGATATATATGAGGAGATAAAGAAAAAGTTGGATGTCACTGATGATAAAATATCCTTTATTGGTGATGATCTAAATGACATACCTATACTTAAAAGAGTTGGTTTGCCGGCTACAGTATCAGATGCCCCAGATGTGGTAAAAAGGTTTGCCCAGATAGTTACTCCCCAGCCTGGAGGTCAAGGTGCGGTAAGACACCTTATAGAAATAATTTTAAAGAGAAATGTTAAGTGGGAAGAAATAGTAAACTCATATTCCTTGTAATTACATCTCTGGTATGTATCGCCATTGGTTATAGCATCTATGTAGATATAAATAAACCTAAAAAGATTGAAAAGAAAGAAGTGATCTCTTTTATTGAGGATTTCTCAATGAAAGCTAACATCGATAGCGGAGGGTTTTATAGGTTAAAAGCCAAAAAAGCTTACCTATTTCTTGAACAAGAAAAGGTGGATTTTGAAGGGTGTGATTTTTATTACTACGATTTAAAGAAGGAGATAAGTGGTGTTTCTGATAAATGTTTTTTTGAAAGGGATAAGCAGGTTGTGCTTGAGAAAAATGTTGCTGGTAGTTACAATAATTTAAAGATCACCACTAAAGAAGATAGTAAATTGGTGTATGATATAAAAAAGGCTTCGGGTTTTGTGACAGGCGAAGTTATGGCTATGGATGATAGAAATTTTATAAGATCTAACAGATTGAATTTTGATAAGGATAAAGTATATGTGGAGTTTATAGGTAATGTTGAGGTGAAATATGAAAAGTAAAATATTTGTTCTATTTCTTTTGGTGTTTATTACGACTGGTTTTGCAAGTGATCGCTACCCTATCAATATCGAGTCAGATAGTGTGAAATATTTTGGTAAAGAACAGTATTCTCTTTTTATTGGAAATGTAAGGGCTACCCACAAAGAGATGAAACTTTTTGCAGATGAGATGAAGGTGGTTTTTGATAAAAACAGGGAAGTGGAAACAATCTTCTGTACTGGCAATGTTAAAATGGTAAAAGAGGGGATGTACTCCCTATCTAAGGAAGCTGAGATTAGGTTGAAGGAGAATGTTCTTGTTCTTAAAGGAGATGCAAAAGTTTGGCAGGGAGAAAATTATCTTGAAGGTAACGAAGTAATAGTATATAATAATGACAACAGAGTAATTGTAAACAAAGCTGAAAACAAACGGGTTAAAGTAATTTTTTATCCAGATAATAAAACACAGGGAAGTTTTGGTGGGAATAAAGACAAAGAATCTCAAAAAGATATACAAAAAAAGAACAGTGGTAGATGATGTTTCTATAGAGGTAAACGAAGGTGAGGTTATAGGACTGCTTGGACCTAATGGAGCAGGGAAGACTACTACGTTCTATATGATTGTTGGTATTGTACAACCGGATTCTGGTTCAATCTTCCTCGATGAAGAGGATATAACTGACAAGCCTATTTACCTAAGAGCCAAAAAGGGTATCAGCTATTTACCCCAGGAATCCTCAATATTTAGAAAGATGACAGTTTATGACAATATATATGCAGCCCTTGAAATAAATCATAGGGATACTTCTTTTATCAAGGAAAGAGTAGAGGAGTTGATAGCTGATTTTAATCTGGAAAAGGTTAGATACAGTATGGGTTTTTCTTTGAGTGGAGGTGAGCGTAGAAGGGTTGAGATTGCAAGGTGCTTGTCTACAAATCCAAAGATAATATTATTGGACGAGCCTTTTGCAGGTATAGACCCGATATCGGTAATGGATATTCAGAAAATGATATTTAAGCTAAGATCTATGGGTATAGGTGTTTTGATCACGGATCACAATGTCAGGGAGACGCTTAAGATTACGGACAGAGCATATATACTTACCGATGGTTCGATTTTAGCACAGGGGTCACCTGAGGCAATTGTAAAAAATCAGGACGTTATCAATAGATATCTTGGAGAAGAATTTACTCTATGAAAGGGGCAAAACTTAATTTAGGGATTCAAACAAAACTCGGCCAAAAGCTCCTCATTACTCCACAGATGAGACAATCTCTGAATATACTTCAGATGACTGTTACGGAACTCAGTACAGAGCTAAATAATATTCTACAGGAAAATCCTGTTCTGGAGGTTATTGAAAGTAAAGAGGACTTTGAACAGAATAGTAGTGAGATAGATCAGTATTTGGAAAATCTTAAAAAGATAGAATGGGAGGATTTCTTCTCTGATAGGGAGGATTTCAAATACATTGCAAGTGATGATGAGGATGTGGACTTTGAAAAGTTTGTTTCCAGGTCAGTGTCTCTTGAGGATCATCTCATTTTTCAGCTAAAGATATTAGGTTTACCGCCGGAAGAGGAGGAGATTGGCATCTATATAATAGGTAATATTGATGAAAATGGTTATCTGGCTTCTTCTATTGAAAACATTGCTGCCGATTTGAAGGTGGATGTGGACTTAGTTCGGAAGATTCTCCGTCATATTCAGGATTTTGAGCCTTCTGGGGTTGGTGCAACAAATCTTTCTGAATGTGTAGTTAAGCAGTTAGAGGATATGGGGGTGGTCCAGGATGATATAGAACTAATAAAAGTGATTTTACAGGATCATTACACCCTTTTGGAGAAAATGGATATAAAAGGTTTAGCAAATGCCCTGGATATCTCCACAGAATATGTGGAGGATCTTATAGGTATGATCAAAAGAACCGATCCAAAGCCTGGCTTGAAATATTACAATCAAACAAAATATATAGTTCCTGATGTTTATGTGATAAAAAAAGATGATAAGATAGAGATAATCCCCAATGATGAGTCTATCCCCTCTATAAAGATAAATGGCTATTATATAAAGATGCTCAAGGATAAAGGGCTGGACAAAAATACTTATGATTATATATCCGAAAAGGTAAAAAGTGCATTATGGGTTTTAAAGAGTTTGAACCAAAGGAAATCTACTATTATCTCTGTTATGGAGAGTATAGTAAAGTTTCAGAGGGATTTTTTTTTCAAAGGTTTCGATGCATTGAAGCCACTGAGATTGAAAGATATTGCGGATGACATAGGCATACACGAGTCCACCATAAGTAGAGTGACTTCTGGTAAGTATGCTATGACTGAGTTTGGGGTTATTGAGATAAAGACATTTTTTGTAAAAGGGATTCAAACTGATAGTGGTAACATAACCACTGATTCGGTAAAATCGATGATAAAAGCTTTAATAGATGATGAAGATAAATCCAGACCTTTGAGTGATCAAAAGATTTCTGAAATATTAGCTAAAAAAGGTGTTAACATAGCAAGGAGAACTGTGGCAAAATATCGCGAAGAGATGGGGATACCATCCACAGCAGATAGAAAAAATAGATGAAAATAAACAGGAGGACGTATGAATATTCAAATTACTGGCAAAAATATTGAGTTGACAGATGCCATTAGAAATTATGTGGAGAAAAAGGTTTCTAAAGTTAAAAAGTATTTTGATCAAGTGCTAGATGTTCAGGTTATACTGGATGTACAAAAAAATGTTCATCTTGCAGAGATTTTGGTCAATGCAAAGGGGGTATTCCTAAAAGGTCTCGAAAAGTCTGAGGATCTATATGCTTCTATTGATTTAGCTGTGGATAAGATAGATAGACAGCTTGTAAAATACAAGGAGAAACTCAAGGCAAAGAAATTGATGGAAAAGGAGTTTGAAAAACCTTTAAAGTTAAACATCTATGAACATTCGAGCATGGAGACGGATAGACCCCAGATAATAGTGAGCAAACAGATACCAGTAAAACCTATGGATGTGGAAGAGGCGGTTATGCAGATGGATCTTTTGAATAAGAATTTCTTCGTTTTTAGAAATGCTTCATCTGGTGAGGTTAATGTGGTGTACAGAAGAGATGATAATAATATCGGATTGATAGAACCTTAAAAGATAATGGAAAATCTTTTTGTACAACATGACAGAGTGCTAATTCTAAAAGGTATAAAAGACAAAGAACAATTGATAAATGAATTGGTCTTTCATTGTATAAAGATAGGGATTTTAGATGATTCTAAAAAGGCTGTTGAAGGTATATTAAAAAGGGAAGCGTTGGGTAGTACAGGTATTGGCGATGGGGTAGCCATACCCCACGCCAAGCTACAATCTGTAAATGGGGTAAATGTTGTTTTTGCTTTTTTACCTGATGGAGTGGACTTTGATTCTCTGGATTCCAAACCGGTTAGATATGTTTTTCTTATTTTTAGTAATGAAAAGGAGACAGCTTTACATCTTAAAACCCTTGCATCGATTGCAAAACTGATTAAGAACACCGATTTTACATCCAAAATTGATGAGCAGTCCACTGTAAGGCAGATTGAAGAGATATTGATCAAACTATGGAGCAGCATAGTGTGAAAAGGTTAGCAGTTAGTGAACTTTTGTCAGAAGAGATAAGCGATCTAAAGTTAAAGCTCGTTTATGGTAAGGAGTTTATCAGGGATCGCTTTATCTCAAATTTTAGGATTCAAAAACCTGGTCTTGCTTTAGCTGGGTATACTGACCATATCCATCCGGAAAGGGTACAGATCTTAGGTAATACTGAAATATCCTTTGTAAATACCCTGACACCAGAGCAGAGGCTTAAGGCTTTTGATGATTTTTGTAGTAAAAAGATCTGTTGTGTTGTGGTGACTAAGAACTTAAAGATTCCAAAGGAACTTGTCTTTTGTGCTAAAAAATACGAAGTCCCTCTTTTTAGAACAGAACTACTCAGTTCCAAGGTAATAACAGAGATCATGAACTTTCTTGAAGACAAATTAGCCCCTGAATCTGTAATACATGGTGTGCTTGTGGATGTGTACGGTGTGGGTGTTGTTATACTGGGTAGAAGCGGTATCGGTAAAAGTGAATGTGCCCTTGAGCTTGTAAAACGGGGACATCGCTTAGTTGCTGATGATGCAATCCATATCAAAAAAAGACAGGATATTCTTATAGGAACTAGTAACGATCTTTTAACATACAACATAGAGTTGAGGGGGCTTGGCATACTTAATATTAAAGACATGTTTGGTGTAAGCTCCATTAGGTTACGGAAGAGGATAGAGATTGTGATCAGTTTTGTAGACTGGAATAATGAGGATGATTACGATAGAACTGGTTTGAATAAAAATACATATGAGATAATGGGTATTCAACTTCCCCATCTTATTCTTCCTGTTTCACCCGGTAGGAATATGGCGGTTATCATAGAGGCTGCTGCACGGAATCATCTATTAAAGCTCATGGGTTATGATGCTGCCCTTGAGTTTCAGGATAAGCTTATGAAAAAAATGGAAGAGAATCGTAAACACGAGATAAATAAGATGATGATGAATCAAGGGGTGGAGTAGTGAAAAACACTCATCTTTTGATACTAACAGGCTACTCCGGTGCAGGTAAGTCTACAGCTTCGAAGGCTCTGGAGGATCTCGGGTATTATACTATTGATAATATGCCCTTGCAGCTGGTAGAGAAATTTGTCCAGGTTGTGTTTGATTATAATTCTGAGATTCAGAAGATAGCTTTTGTCCTTGATGCAAGAACAAAGGATATTCCAAAAACGGTGGAGTTGATTAGGTTGTTAAAATCCAGGTACGATGCTGAGGTAGTCTTTTTGGATGCAACAGAAGATGTTCTTATAAGAAGGTACAAAGAGACGAGGAGAAGGCATCCTTTGGGGGAGAATATCGTTGATGCTATCAGGCTGGAAATGGAACAGATGGAAGAGCTAAAAGAGGTTGCTGATCTTATTATTGATACATCATCTCTTACTGTTCATGATCTCACAAAAGCCATAGAGGAGAAATACAAAGCCCCAGATGCATCCCTAATGACGATTACCATACAGTCTTTTGGCTTTAAGTATGGTATACCCCAAGACTCAGATATTGTTTTGGATGTGAGGTTTCTAAATAACCCACATTTTGTAGAAGAGTTAAGGGGAAAGACAGGTCTTGATAAGGAGGTATACCAGTATGTTTTTAATGATGAAAGAAGCATAAAATTTCTTAAGAGACTTAAATCGTTACTTGTTTTTCTTATACCGAATTATATAAAAGAGGGGAAAAAGTTTCTTACGCTTTCTATAGGTTGTACGGGGGGTAAGCATAGATCTGTGGCTATTGCCCAGTTTATAGGTGAGTATCTAATTAGTAAATATAAAAATAGAGTTTTTATAAAACATAGAGATATAGAAAGGGGTTAGTGATGATTGCTGTTGTGTTGCTCACTCATAGTAGCTTAGGACTCGAACTGTTGAAAACATCAGAAATGATAATAGGCAAACAGGATATGGTAGAGGTACTATCCATACATAGTGGGACCACCTTAAGTAGTCTTGTGGAACGATTAGATATACTTGTAGAAAAATACAAGCACACAGGTTTGATAATAGTTACTGACATGTTTGGCGGTAGTCCATCAAACATCGCTATGGCTTATCTTGTTCACGAAAATGTGGAGGTGATCACTGGGGTTAATCTCCCCATGCTTATAAAGATCTTTTCAGATAGAAAACATTTGGAAACAGCCCAAGAAGTATGCAAAGCAGCTGCTCAAACCGCCAAAGAAAGCATTATCATTGCAGGGGATATAATTAGAAAATGAGAAAAAACAGAATATTTCGTGTTGATGATAGGTTGGTTCATGGTCAGGTGATAGAAGGCTGGATAAAGTACTACAAGATAAATAATGTCATCATAGTGAACGAAAGGGTTGCTTCCGATCCTATACAGCAGATTATCTATAGAAGTGTTGTTCCAAAAGGTGTAAGTATCTATATAGTAAAGCCCAAAGATTTTTTAAAAGAGTTTGATAGATTTAGGGATGAGGAGTTTTTGGTGTTATTTGAGTCTGTTTTGGATATGATGGACTTTGCCGATGTTATCGATGATTCTATAGAGGTAAACATTGGTTGTATAGCCAATAGGCCGCATAAGTACCAGATATCTGATACAGTGTTTTTAGATCTTATCGAGATCAAAATGTTGTGCTCCCTGAGGGAAAGGCATGAGGTCAGTATCAGAAAATTACCTTGGGAAACATCTATAGAGATTATGAATTTTAACAAATTGTTAGATGGTAATCTATGACGTGGGAGCTTTTTCTAATAGCTTTTTTTGCCTCCATCGATAGACAGGCAGGCTTACATATAATGTTGTCCCGACCATTTGTAATCTCCATCTTAGTAGGGCTTGTAACATCCAATCTGCAGTTGACCTTCTATGTGGGGATTATGTTGGAGATATTTGGTTTGATAGATGTGCAGGTTGGTACCAGAATACCAAGGGAGGATACATTTGTAGCTTATGTCATGTCGGTTTTGGTGGGGTTGGGTCATATTGTGTCTGTTGCCAAATTTTTGCTGATATTGATCGTTGTTTTGCTCCTTATGTATGCTGCGAATTATACGGAAGAATTGGTGAGAAAAATAAACAGATACCTTCTTCTAAAAAAGGGTGCAAATGTTGGATCCATATTCTCCGGAGTAGCTTTATCTGGCTTAAAAGGTATAATAGTTTACCCTTTAGGGGTTTATCTGTGTGTATTTATCTTAGATTATCTAAAGGGTATGTTTGGATATGGTTTTAATATAAAAGTGTATATAGTCTTTTTATCCATTCTTTTAAGTGGCTATCTGTTGAGATTTTTATCTTTTAGATCTGTTTATAAATATGTAGTTTTTGTCGTAGGGTTGGTTTTAGGATGGGTAATAGGATAAATAGGTTAGCTTTGGTTTTGAGAAGTCTTTTCTATACCGGCAATTTCAATATAGAGAATATGCAGGGTACAGGTTTTAAGTGGCTGGTGGAGTATATAAATAAAAAGACAGACAAAAGGGTGGGGAAAAATGTATTAGAAAAAGAGGGGGAGTATTTCAACACTCATCCCTTTTTTATAACGTTTATACTTGGTGTTTGGTTTAGAGAGGTAAATACAGAGGAAGGCCCAGATTACTGGAAAAAAGTCTATTCTTCAGCTTTTGCAGCTGTAGGGGATAGCTTTTTCTGGTATAGTTATAAGGTTTTATGTTTTGTGATTGCTGCTATTGTGGGCTTATATAATCCTATTATTGGGGTTATTTTGTATTTATTAGTTTTTAACGGATTGCATTTTTATATGCTGTTTCAAGGGTATGGTATTGGTTATAAGTATGGGAAGAATCTTATAAATTGGTTTAATATGTTTAAGATAAACCAATGGGGGCAGATGGCTGATTTGATGTCTGTATTTTTATTGGGGGTTTTGCTATCCCTTTTGATCAAGACAAATAGTTTTATTAGCTATTGGCACTATTTTTTAGCTACAGTACTACTTTTGCTGGGGCTGTTTCTTGGGAAGGTGTTGAATGTTGTGATAAGTTTTGTGATAACCATATTTGGTTTTGGTTTTTTACTTCTCTTCAGGGGGTTATAATGGAAGAGTTACATGCAGAATTGGAGATAATCAATGCTTTGGGGCTACATGCCAGAGCAGCAGCTTTATTTGTAAAAGTTGCTTCTAAGTATAAATCAGAGGTCAAGGTGTCGAAAAACGGTTTAACTGCGAATGGTAAGAGTATCATGGGTGTTATGATGCTTGCGGCACCAAAGGGGAGTAAAATCATGCTTACTGTAAAGGGTACAGATGCAAGGGAGGCTTTAGAGGAGCTTTCTGAGCTTGTGAGAAATAAATTTGGTGAAATGGAATGAACAGGTTTAAGGGGATTCCGGCTTCTGAAGGTATTGCTATCGGTAAGGCGTTTGTATATGATCTTAGCAAACCTAAAATAGTAAAAAAGCTGATTCCCACAAGTAAAATAGCTGAGGAGATAGAAAAGTTTAGATCAGCGATAAATAAGACGGAGGAGTATGTCAATTACACAAAAGAGCTTTCCTTGGCCAATATGGAGTCTGATTACTCATTCATCTTTGACATATATCTCCTTTTTTTAAAGGATAGTATGTTGGTGGATGAGACGATAAAGCTCATACGAGATAATTTGTATACAGCGGAATATGCATTAGTAAAAGTTTCCGAAAGTATCATGGCATCGTTTGAAGAATCAGATGATGAGTACTTAAAGGAGAGAAAAAACGATATAGAACATATAACTAACAAATTGCTAACCTTTATGATGGGGGATATTCTTGCCCCAGACAGGTTAGAGGAAGGTTCCGTTGTTATAGCCCATGATCTGTCCCCTTCCCAATTGGTTCAATTTATACATATGGGGATTAATGGTTTTGCTACAGACATGGGTAGCAAGGTAACCCATACTTCTATTATTGCAAGAGCTGTAAATCTACCATCTGTAGTTGGTTTAAGTAATATCTCAAAAAGGGTGGAAACGGGTGATCTGGTAATAATCGATGCTTTTGAAGGGTATGTGATTGTAAATCCAACAGATGCAGAGATAAATCGGTATAAAGGTATTAAAGAGAGGTATCTTAAATATGTTGATGGTTTGAAATGTGATTTTTTACCTGATAAAATAAAGACCAAAGATGGTGTTGGGATAAAGATATTGCTGAATATTGAAATAAACGAAGAGATAAACCCTAAGATTGTAGAAATCACAGGTGGTATAGGCCTTTACAGAACTGAGTTCATATATTTGACAAAAGGGGATGTAAAAGAGGATGAGCAGTTTGAGATTTTAAAGCAAGCTGTTGTGGCGGCAAAGGGCAGACCTGTTGTAATTAGAACGTTTGATTTGGGTGGTGAAAAGCTTAGTTCCCTTTTACCACACCCAGAAGAGGTCAATCCTGCACTGGGACTGAGGGCTATTAGGTATTCCCTTAGATTTAAAGATTTCTTTAGAAAACAGTTAAGGGCTATTATAAGAGCCTCTGCTTTTGGCAATGTATCCATTATGTTTCCGATGGTGAGTACATTGGGGGAGATCATTGAGGCCAAAGAGATTATGGAAGCTGTTAAGACTGAATTGATTCAAGAGGGTTTCGTGGTGGGGGACATAAAAGTTGGGATAATGGTGGAGCTGCCTTCAGCTGCGCTTATGGCAGATGAGCTGGCAAAACATGTGGATTTTTTTAGTGTAGGAACAAATGATCTTACACAATATACATTAGGAGTAGATAGGAACAATGAGTATGTGGCCGATCTTTTCGATCCCATTCATCCGTCGATTCTCTATTTGCTGGAAAGAATTATACAGTCCGCTGAGAGGGAGGGTATAGAGGCAACTATATGTGGGGAAATGGCTGGGGACCCTCTGTTTATCCCAGTCTTGTTGGGGCTGGGGTACAGGAGTCTTAGTATGAGTCCTACCAATGTATTAAAGGTGATATATGTAATAAATCACCTGAATATAGCTGATTGTAAAGAGCTGGTGAAAAGATTACGTAGCTTCTATATGAGAGGTGAACATTATAAGCTTCTTAAAGAGTTTGCTACAGAACATTTTAAGGGGGTCTATTTCAATGATTAGATATGTTGTAAAGTTTATCCATGTTATTTTAGTATTTATTTTGTTTACCCAGATAGCACTTTCAGAGATTCTTAATGGGAAGGTAGTGGGTGTCTCTGATGGGGATACGATTACGGTCCTTTTGCAGGGGAATAAGCCTGTAAAGGTCAGATTAGCACAAATAGATGCCCCTGAAAAAAATCAAGATTTCGGCCAAAAATCCAAACAGTCTTTATCTGATATGATCTACATGAAGGATGTAACTGTCAAAGTATGGGATCAGGATAGGTATGGTAGAGTTGTTGGTCAGGTTTTTTTAAATGGTATCGATATAAATCTCGAACAGATCAAAAAGGGTATGGCTTGGGTTTATACTAAATATGCCAAAGACCCAAAGTACTTTGAGGAGATGGAGATAGCCAAAAGTAAAAAGTTAGGTCTATGGTCTATGAAAAACCCAATACCTCCATGGGAATTCAGAAAGGAGAAAAAAAATAAACCCTAAGAGTATGTTAGTTCTCTTAGGGTGATAGTTGGCTTTAGAAACGCTAATTTAAAGACCAAGAACATCAAACATACTGTACTTACCCTTGGGCTTATTGTGCAACCATTTTGCTGCAGCTACTGCCCCTTTTGCAAAAGTGTCTCTCGTGTGGGCTTTGTGGGTTATTTCAATCCTTTCTCCATTACCACAGAAGATCACGGTGTGCTCTCCCACTATATCACCTGCTCTGATTGTTTGTATACCAATCTCCTTATCAGTTCTCTCGCCTATAAGTCCTTTTCTGGCATAAACTAAGTCTTTGTCCATATCTCTACCTAGGGCATTAACTATTGTTTCGGCCATTTTCATCGCAGTGCCACTTGGTGCATCTTTTTTCATTCTGTGGTGGGCTTCTATTATTTCGATGTCGTATCTATCGCCGACGGTCTTTGCAACCAACTCAAGTACTTTTAAAGTAAGATTCACACCGAGGCTTGTGTTTGCGGCTAAGATAAAGGGGACGGTATCAGATAACCTATCTATAGACTTTACCTGATCACTGTTAAAGCCGGTGCTACCTATAAGAATCGGTTTTTGTGCTTTTAAATAGCTGTTTAGATTGTGAAATGTAGCTTCGGCGCCAGTAAAATCGATAATAACATCCGATACTGCTGCGCCATCTAAGATATTGGAGCTGATTTTTACCCCCAATTCACCACAGCCTGCGATAAGTCCAGCATCCTGTCCAAGAAGTGGGCACTTTTCATGTTCGATGGCAGCAGAAAGGGTTGTTTCCGGATCCTCGTTGATAAAATGGATGATACGTCTTCCCATTTTCCCTGCAGCACCCACCATCATTATTTTAATCTGAGACATATTTTTACCTCACCAATTTGATATTTAGATCTATTAGGATTTTTCTTAATTTCTCTGTACCTTCTGGTGTCATCTCCACAAGGGGTAGTCTAATATCATTTTCTATGATGCCCATTAGATATAAGGCTTTTTTAACAGGGATTGGATTTGTTTCTAAAAAGATACCTTTGAATAATGGGAATAGTTTTAAGTGAAGTCTTTTTGCCTCCTCTATTTTACCATTAAGCCAACATTCAACCATTGTGGAGACCTCTTTGGGGGCTATGTTAGAGGCTACAGAGATGACACCCTTACCACCCAAAGCCATCATAGGTATTGTCATAGAATCATCACCAGAGAGTACATCAAAATTCGCATCTACTCCTGCAATGATTTCAGATACCTGGTCAAGGGATCCGCTGGCTTCTTTGACGGCTACGATGTTGTTGATTTTGGAAAGTTTAATAACTGTTTCTGGTAACATATTTACAGCTGTTCTACCTGGTACATTATAAAGTACTAATGGTATATCTACAGCTTCCGCAACAGCTTTGTAGTGTTCGTAAAGACCTTTTTGTGTCGGCTTGTTATAGTAAGGGGTTACCACAAGGGCAGCTTCACAACCCACTTTTTTGGCAAACTCTGTTAGATATATTGTTTCATGGGTACTGTTTGAGCCTGTACCAGCTATCACGGGAACCCTCTTCTTAGCTTGATCTACGACTATTTCGATTACTTTCATATGTTCTTCGTAGGATAGTGTTGCCGCTTCACCAGTTGTTCCACATGGGACTAAACCTGAGATACCGTTTTCGATCTGGAACTCAACAAGGTTCCTCAATTTCTCTTCATCTACCATTCCATCCTTCATTGGTGTTACTAAAGCTGTAATAGCTCCTTTAAACATAGGTCCTCCAAAAGATTTTATTGTTTAGTATTTATAGGATTCCTCATGAATAACCCCTTTGTAGATTACCCTTGCTTCACCCTCAAGGAAAAGGGTTTCGTTTTCTAAATGTATGGTTAGTTGCATGCCACCACTTGTTATTAGATTAACGGGTGATGGAGTAACCTTTTTTTTGTAAAGTATGTAGGCAGCAGCAGCTGAGCCTGTTCCACATGCTAAGGTCTCATCCTCTACCCCTCTTTCATAGGTTCTGATCTTTATCTTATTGTCAGGAAGTATCTTGATGAAGTTTACATTTGTACCTTTGGGGGAGAAATTCTCATGAAATCTAAGTAATCGACCATATTTTTTTACGTCAAAATCATTCAGATCATCTACTTGAATTACTATGTGGGGTACACCTGTATTAACATAGGAGTAGAAAAAGTCCCGATTCTCAATGGATATCGTTTTATCTAAAATCAAGTCTTGGGGCCTTGTAAGTTTTACCTTAACATTATAGCCGGTGGTTATTTCGGCTTCAATGATACCAGCAAGA
Source organism: Calditerrivibrio sp. (assembly GCA_026415135.1). Taxonomy (NCBI): domain Bacteria; kingdom Pseudomonadati; phylum Deferribacterota; class Deferribacteres; order Deferribacterales; family Calditerrivibrionaceae; genus Calditerrivibrio; species Calditerrivibrio sp. Next base: position 48,894 of record JAOAHS010000042.1, read on the forward strand.
GATTCAAACCTTATTTCTTTCCCTGTAATACCATTGAGGTAGCAAAATCTTGCGGCACATCTTGCACCATTACCGCACATTTCAGCGTTGGAACCATCAGAATTATAAAAATCCCATTTAAAATCAACTATTTCAGATGGCTCAATAAAGATGACACCATCCGCTCCTATGGATAGGGATCTTTTACATATTTTACCAATAGTATCCCTGATGTTTGATTTATCTATTGAAAGGGATCTATTATCTATGATTATAAAGTCATTGCCGCTACCACTCATTTTCCAAAAACTAACACCGTTCATAGGGTACCTCTGCGTTTTTTTTATAATATTTCACTTTTTTAACTTTATCAATAGAAAGATTTTTTATTTTTGTTGTTGAATAAAACAAATCCTTTGACAATTTTGAATATTTGAATATATATAAAACAATAAAAACAGGAGTGTATTAATGGGGAAAGTGATTAAGTTTTTGCTGGGTGTGTTTGTTTTGCTGTATGTTGTTGGGTGTAATCAATTTGGGGATACGGATGTGTCCGGATTGCCTGAATTAAAGGATGTGGGTGTTTCAGAATATGAACAGATTTTAAAAGAACATAAGGGTAAGGTCATACTGGTGAACTTTTTTGCCTCATGGTGTCCACCTTGTAAGGCTGAAACTCCTGATTTTGTTGCTACCTATGAGAAGCTGAAGGATAAAAATTTTGTTATAATAGGTTTTTCCATCGATGATGATATTAACAAGGCGAGGAGATTTGTAGCTGATTATAAAATAACTTACCCTGTATATCACGCAAAAAGGGAACTTGAGCAGAAGATGGGTGTATCCAGTATCCCAACAAATATTTTTTATACTAAAGATGGTGCTTTATATCAGGCAATGGTGGGTGCTATATCTGCTGAGATGCTGATGAAAATGTATGAGTCATTGAAGTAAAATAAAGTGGGCTTAGAGCCCACTTTATTTTTTAGTGGGTGTAAAGCTTCCCATTTCGTTTATAATTGGAAAACCTTTTTTAATCCACTCGTCCATGCCTCCGCTCATATAATATACATTTTTATATCCCATTTTCTTTAAAGAAACTCCTGCTAAAGCTGCTCTTTGTCCAGTTTTGCATATTACTATAATTTTGTCTTCATATTTTAAGGAGCCTGTTCTAGATAATGTAGGCTCTAATACACCTCTACTTATATAAAGAAAGTTTTCAAATTCTATCCAACCGTTAACGTACTCAGATCTTTCTCTAACGTCAAGTAATGTGTAGTTTTCTTTTTTGTCAATAATCTCTTTTACTTGCTCTGGAGTTAATTTAATGAGTTGAGTTTCAGCTTCTGCAACCATTTTTCTCCAAACGTTCATATCTGGCTTGTCAGAAGCTGAAGATATAATAGCAAAAATTAGAACCATTAATGCTGTTAAAACTTTCTTCATATATCCTCCTTATTTTTTAGAATGTGTCAATAAATTATATTAAATCAAAAATTAAAGTCAATATTTTTAAATAAATTTTATTATATTGTTACAATAAATTCTTGACATATCTTAAATGTGTGCTAATGTTATATCCATCTAATAAAATCGATAAATTCCTTTGGGGTTAATTAGCTAAAGGTTATTTAATCTTTTGGATTAAATCATAAAAATCGTAATGAAATTAAAATGTGTTAGAGGTGCTTAGTGAATTTAGATGAGTTAAAGAAAAAGTCTGTTGAAGAATTATTATCTATTGCAGAGAGTATCAATCTTGAAAATGCTCCCAACATGCTTAGGCAAGAATTGATTTTTGAGATATTAAAAGCTACAAGCCAGAGGAATGGACAAATTTATGGTCAGGGCGTGTTGGAGATATTGCCGGATGGCTTTGGTTTTCTAAGATCACCTGATTACAACTATTTACCTGGTCCAGATGATATCTATGTTTCTCCTGCTCAGGTTAGGAAGTTTGGGTTAAGGAATGGGGATACTATTTCAGGTGAGATCAGACCTCCGAGGGATAACGAAAAGTATTTTGCCCTTTTAAGAATAGAATCGATAAACTTTGATGAAGTCAAGTTTCATAGACCTCTGTTTGAAAATTTGACGCCACTTTTCCCTGATGAAAGGATAGATTTGGAAGCGTTTCCTACCCATTACGATACAAGGATAATGAACTTGATTGCTCCAGTTGGTAAGGGGCAGAGGGGTCTGATCGTCGCACCTCCAAAAACAGGTAAGACGATGTTACTTAAATCTATTGCAAATAGTATTACAAAGAATCATCCCGAGATCTATATGATTATACTACTCATAGATGAAAGGCCTGAAGAAGTTACCGATATGCAACGATCTGTGAAGGCTGAGGTCATTAGCTCTACTTTTGATGAGCCAGCTTATAGGCATGTTCAGGTGGCAGAGATGGTATTAAATAAGGCAAAACGGTTAGTGGAGCATAAAAGGGATGTCTGTATATTGCTGGACAGTATTACAAGATTGGCAAGGGCTTACAACTCTATAGAACCATCCAGTGGTAAAGTGTTATCTGGTGGTGTCGATTCCAATGCCCTTCACAAACCGAAAAGATTTTTTGGTGCTGCAAGAAATATAGAAGAGGGAGGGAGCCTTACTATTATAGCGACTGCTTTGATAGACACTGGTTCCAGAATGGATGAGGTAATTTTTGAAGAGTTTAAGGGAACAGGCAATATGGAGCTACATCTTGACAGGAAGCTTGTGGAAAAAAGGATCTTCCCTGCTATAGATATTAACAAATCTGGCACGAGACGGGAGGAGTTGTTGCTTAAAAAGGATGAGATTAACAAGGTATGGATTTTAAGAAGATTCCTAAGCGGTATGAACTCTGTGGATGCTATGGAGTT